>JBARNL010000219.1:0-5571 GCA_049802955.1 Candidatus Angelobacter sp. | reverse complement strand
TCCTTGATGACGCAGATTCCTGGCTGGAGGTGCTTGCCGATGTACCACAGGAACTTGCCACACGAGTTGGGGTGCTTGCCGCGCGATGAGCGCGGACACAGTCCTTGGGCGGGATCGACCTAAAACTGTTGTAATCGTTGCAACCTTTCTCTTTGCCGCCACAATAGTCGCTTTCATTACCGGCGAGAGTTTGCTTTTTCCCAACACTCTGCTAGACCACTTGTGGATATTGAACCCGGAGGGCGCAACGCTATTTCATTCCATAGGGCGGGTTTCAGGCGTGTTCCTGCTTGCGCTGGGTTTTGGGACGTTCTTTGCCGGGCTGGGATTATTAGGCGGCCAGCTGTGGGCCTGGTGGTTTGGCATCTCTCTTTTTACCATTGACGCCTGTGGCAATGTCGTCAGCTATTTTCTTACCCATGACGCATTGCGTTCCATCGCCGGCGCGATCGTCTCCGCAACGTTTTTATCCTTCTTGTGCCGATATTCCGTTCGCGATTATTTTCTCCGCCAGGCACTCACACCAAACCATAAGCCATAGAACGCCAGCAGTAGAAGTCCGGCGATTGCGCCTGCGGCAGCGGGAGATTGCGTCTCTTTGGCGATGACGACGAACAAATCGCCGGCCATGCCCGGCCCCAGAAACACTAATGCCGCGAGCAACAGGCGGCTGGCGACTTTGCGAAACTGTTCCGTGTCCTCACCCGCCTCATGGATGCGGTGATAAGCGGCTGGAGCGATGAGCAGCACGGTCGCGATGGTGGTGGCCAGCAGGCTGACAAAATGGATGACTTGCCAAAAGCGCTGCAAGTGCTCAAAACTTCGAGCGAAGACAATCGCAAATTGAAATCCCAGGAAAGCCTGCGCGCCGGGCAATGCCATGCGGCATTCAATCAGGACTTTCTTAATGCGATCAGGGAGATCAGGCTTGTCTCGATCCTCTTGTTCCTGCTGAATAAGCTCTTTTTGGACCTTCTGTTTTGCGCCGGGCTGCCGGCCTGCTCGCGGCCAGCCGTACCATATAGCAATGGCAAATGTGCCCGCAGCCGCTCCGATCACGGAGGAGTAGGGGACTTCAAGCGCGGTGGATACCGTATATAGAGTGAGCGCCAGACCAAGGGCGAAAGGGAGCAAAGCCCAGTCAAGAACGTTGGTGGTAAAGGTATGGACGGAAGCCGTTGTACGGCCATTTTCCTTGATCTGATGAAATGCCGCTGGCCAGATCAGCCAGCCCAGCGCTGCCGTCATGATGCCAAGCCCCGCTATCTCTGCCACTTGGGCGGGACGGGCAATCTGCTCAAATCTTTCCTCAAAGCATATGCGAAAGCTGAAACCCAACAGCACCTGGCCACCCAGGAGCAGTATGCGTGTTTCATTCAGTACATTTTCAATCGCGTCATCTAACGTTGGCATCGGTTGTCAGTGGCGCCAGGGATTTCCGTGAGTCATGCAATTTTCTTTACCACTTTGTTGACTGCCTGCCGCATGCGTTCGCCCATTGGCATGGCTTTCTGCTCAATGGCCTTCCAGTAAGCGATATCGACAATTTCCTCGAATTCCATCATGGAGACGGCTTCCTGCTTGGGCATAGGATGTCCCGCCTTCAAATCATCCAAGGCGCGCATTATCGTCCTGGTTTGCCGAAACAGCAGGGTCGTAGGATAAAGAATCATGTTGAATCCCATGGCATACATTTCTTCCGGAGAAACACATGGGGTCTTGCCGCCGTTTTCCAAAATAGTGACGGCCAGCGGCTCGCCTTTGAATTCTTTCCCGATTGCGCGCAACTGCTGGATATTTTCCGGGCCTTCGATGTATATGCCATCGGCTCCCGCTTTCAGGTACTGTTCCGCGCGCTTGATGGCATCTTTCAATCCGTTCACAGCCAGGGCATCTGTGCGCGCCAGGATGAAAAGCTTTTCCGCGCTGCGGCGGGCGGATTGCGCGGCCTGGAGCTTATTTATCATTACGCGGGGTTCCACCACTTCCTTGCCGCTCATATGGCCACACTTCTTAGGCGATTTCTGGTCTTCAATAAAGATTGCCGAAGCACCCAGATCGTCATACGTATGGACGGTATGGACCACGCTTTTTTCGTCGCCGTAACCGTCGTCGCAATCCACCAGCACCGGCAGGCCGGATGCATGCACAATGTCCCGCACGACCGCTGATTTTTCTCCCAGCCGAGTCACATCCATATCGGGAAAGCCGAAGCGCATTCCATCCAGAGCAAAACCGCCGATCTGGTAGGCAGGGAAACCCGCCTGTTGGATCAGCTTGGCTGTGAGCGCGTCACAAGCTGAGGGAAGCAACAGCTGTTTGTGTTGTTTCAGCAGACGTTTCCAGTTGCGTTGCCGATGTTCCATAACGGGATTGGATGCGTTCTACTTACCTCCAGGCGGCTTCCCGCGAGGCGCGGCACACGCGATTACGTTGTTTTTTCGTTGAAAAAGACCCGAAAAATGAAGATAATCAGGGCACCACATGCCCAAGAAGCCAGATAAAGAATCAGAAGTATCCAAAGACCTTTGGATTGCACCGCGCTATAGCCTGAAGGGACCGGCTGGTGAGCGCGCATGGGAAAACCGTCCTGGTGGCGCGCCGAACAGCAGCCGCTTTCTTGAATTGGCCGATATCGCGCTAGGCGTTAAAAAGCCCGCAGCCAAGAAAAAACGCACGCCCGGAGCCAGCGCACATCAAACTGCCAAGACTGAGCCTTACTCCGGAATGGATTACAACGCGAAAGATCATCCCAGAAGATAAACTCATCCACTAGAACCTGTTGGAAAAATACAATATCCCTCCATCCTGCTCGCATGCTTAAGACCGCGTGCTCGCTTAGCGGATGTCGGGGACGATTCTGGAATTAGATTGACTGCATTACCAACAAATCGCAAATTTAAAATTGTTATTGCGGATGATTTGCTGACTGCAAAGTCTGCGAGACCGTCTTGCCGTAGTCGCGGAGCTTATCGAGCGAGGCCGCAAGACTATCAGCCTTTTCCGAGAGTCCACGGGCGCGGGCCACGGAGATTACCTGCTCAGCCTCCATACTCAGCCGCTCCAGCGTGCTGACAAGATAACCGAGTGCGTCCGCGTGCGGCTTCCACAAATAGGCCGAACTCGCTTTGTGGTTGTATTCGTCCACTTCAATGACCATGCGCGCAAGATAGGCCACAATCGTCATCATCACATTGGCATAGTCCGCGCGAAAGCTCTTTTCGGTTTGATAGTCCGCCTTGAAAGATTCCACCTCAGCCGAGGAAAGCGTAATTTTTGAGTTCTTCACCGGGAAAACGTGGGCGATCTTGGGATCTGAAGAGCGCACATGCTCCCGGATAATCTGCCGCGCGCTCTGGAGTTTTCCTTCCTGCACCGCGTTGTGAACGGCTTGCGACGGCGCAACCGCCAAAACTTCCGCGCCCAGATTTTTACCGGAGCTCCCTGATGGACCCGTAGCATTGGGCGCTTGCGATGAGTTGAAAGTTGTGGAGGCTGGGGCGGTCCTCTGCGTTACAGTGTTGGCCTGAGGAATGGTGGGACGAGGTGGCGGCGCAGCTTCCTGGGCCGGCTGAACTGGCCGTCGTGGCGATCCTGCTGGCGACATTCTGACCGGACGCCTGCTGTCCACCGCCTTCTTATACCTGGATACTTTGCGGAATTCATCCTGCGCCGATTGATAATCTTCTTTCAGAATCTCAGCAGTTTCCACTTCGCTCAGATTCTTTACGGTGATATCGCCCTCAACCTTGGAGAGAATGCTGCCGCCTTCTTTTTGGACGGTTTCGGCAAATGTCTTGATCTGCATGGCCGCATCATGGAAGAGTTCGTCAAACTTGCGTCCAAACACGTCATTCCATACGGCCAGGGTGGCCAGTGAATCGGGATGATAAAACGACTTGCCCAACGACAGCTTTAATTCGCGCACGCGCTGCACAATTCCTGAATCGATAATCTGGTCAAAGTGGCGGAAGTCTTCCAGCTCCTGATAGAGATATTCAAACTCCTGCAAAAGAGTAACGTGCTCTGGAGACATGGCCTCTGAAGGCACGTCAACCAGTGCGCGATATAAATCAGCCTCAAAGGCAAGCGCCGATTGCGAAATGAAGGCGTATGAACTATCAACTTCCGGCCGATGCCATGCCGGCGGGGTATCGCCCTGGGCCGGAATGCGGAAAAGATGCGTGATGATGCAATCGGTCTTGTCGCGGTCGCCGGAGCGCTGTGATGCTTTGGTGGTGAAGTAGCGCAGCAACGCGTGCGCGGTTTCTAATCCCGGGAGAGTTTTTAATGCGTCGCGCACCAGCGGCGGCGTGAGCGCAAGATCCAGCAGATTGAGCCACAGCTTGAACTCTGCGATCGTCTGGACGGCATTTTCCGGCGCGTCCGTTACGTTCTTGATCTCAAGCGGAACGGGCACACTATGCCCCAGGTTTTTTTCGAGCAGCCCCAAGTAAAAAGTGTGAACGACTTTTAAGTCTTGCAGTTCCTTAAGGGAATCCTGGACCAACGTATACTCCTGCCCCTATCGATTTCGTGTCAAATGCCTTGGGGGTGAGCAGCCGGAAATTGTGGTTAGTTTAAACCAGCTTAATCTTGGGAAACAATCGGGTACTCCCCTAAGGCAACAGCAGTTTCCCGTAAGTATATGATTCTACTGAGGGTACATCTTTTTTAACAGTTTGATGGCGAGGCTATTTCCCACCTAGCAGCATCTTAGCGATGGTTTGTAACTGCATGTTCGAAGTGCCTTCGTAAATCTTACCGATCTTGGCGTCGCGATAATATTTTTCTACGGGATAATCTTTGGTGAATCCATAGCCGCCGTAAATCTCCACAGCCAGCGAAGCCACGCGCTCCGCAACCTGCGAGGCAAACAGCTTGGTCATGGCGGCTTCCTTCACAAAATTCATTCCTGCATCTTTCATGCGCGCGGCATTGTAAACCAGCATCTTCACGGCTTCAATCTCCGTGGCCATCTGCGCCAGCTGGAACTGGATTCCCTGGAAGTCTGAAATACTTTTGCCGAATTGCTTGCGCTCCTGCGAATACTTGAGCGCGCTTTCCCACGCTCCGCGCGCCAGGCCGAGCATCTGCGCGCCAATGCCGATGCGGCCTTCATTCAGCGTCTCAATGGCAATCTTGTATCCTTTGCCAACCTGGCCGACGACGTTTTCCTTGGGTACGCGGCAATCTTCCAAAATCAATTCGCAGGTGCTGGAAGCGCGGATTCCCAATTTATCTTCTTTCTTGCCGACGGTGAATCCGGGAAAATCTTTTTCGACGATGAAAGCAGTAATGCCCTTGTATCCGGCGGCGGGATCGAGCGTGGCAAACAGGATGAATACGCCAGCTTCCTTGCTGTTGGTGATCCACAGCTTGCGGCCGTTGAGGACATATTCGCTGCCCTTCAGCTGCGCGCGTGTCTGCATGGCAAACGCGTCCGACCCAGACGACGCCTCGCTCAAGGCATAAGCGCCCACGGTGTTGCTCGTCATCTTTGGGAGATAGCGGCGCTTCTGCTCTTCTGTGGTCCAGCGCAACAGCGCGTTATTGACCAGCGTGTTTTGC
>JBARNL010000218.1:0-7045 GCA_049802955.1 Candidatus Angelobacter sp. | reverse complement strand
TAATCTCCGTGTCGAGGTCGTACTGCCTCATTGCACGAGCACAGCCTGCAACCTGTCTGCCCCAGATTCCTTCTCCTGGAGCATACCGCCTCAGAACTTACACCTTATTCATGCCATCTCCGTGGTGAGATTTACTTCAGCCCCGCGCCGCAATCCACACAGCACCAGCACCGCTGATCCCACAATCGCCAGCCCAACCGACATAAACATCGCAGTAACAAATGTCTCTTGCCATGCCAGCGCGTGATGTCCCGCGCCGGTAATCGGAGAAAGCGCTCCAACTCCCCAAGCCGCGGCCAGAGCCGTCGCCACCCAGTTCACATAAGCTCCATACAGCGCCGACCAATACGCCGTGGCCTTCAGCTTCAACGGCAGCCGCACTTCCATCCATACCGCGCCCAGCGCAATCAAAAATGTCCCATTCTGGCGGCGCATCTGGAAGGCGTGATGTAACGAACTCGTTGAACCATGGCTATTATGATTTTAATTCGCGATGGAAGATCCACTGTATCTCGTTATCGCTGGGCGGGAGCGGCATATGTAGTGCAGAGTACCCAAGAAAAAGGCGATTTAGAATTTAGCCGATAAGGGTTTTACGTCCGCCCTGGTATCCTAATCCTCAGTTCTTATCGGGCCTGTAGCTCACTACCGAAGGTATAGGGGACTACTGGCACTTGCCGAGCGGTTTTCTCCATCCCATTTACTTTTCTCTTTACATTCGCTGACGATTCCGCTATTCTCCGTAGGGCTGATTCGTGATTTATTCGTCTGACAACAATTCAAAAGCACGTTTCCGGACACTCTTGCTGTACTCCAGCAGCGGGACGAGCGCCGGCTGAAGGAGCATAACGCGCGCGAGAAGGCGCGGGAGACGAAGGAGTGGGCACGGAGCGAGGCTGGGCAGTTGCTGAAGAAGCTGGGAGAGTGCTTTGCGGAGTATCGGGATTGCGTGGCGAAATTGCCGGAATTGGAGCAGAAAGGGCTGGAATACGACGCAATTAACCAGAAAATCTTCAATAAAATGAAGACCACGATTGCCCGGGCGAACAACGCGCCGCGATGCCGGTATGAAAAGCCCGATGGCCGAGGATGCCGCGCGCCGCGCGTTCGGGGGAAGAAATACTGCCACATGCACCTGATGCTGGAAGAGGCGCGTCCGGAGAAGATCAAGCTGCCGAGCCTGGGTGATGCGAACGCGATACAGGCGGCTATCGCCAAGGGAGCGCAGGCGGTGGTGGATGGCAAACTTGACCAGAGGCAGGCGGGAATCCTGGGATATTACCTGCAACTGGCCTTGAGCAACGTTAAACGTTTGGATTTTGAAGAAGGCTGGGACGCCGACGAGGCTGGGGATCCCCAGCACGGATAAATAAGAGACGGATTTAGCAGTGCAATTTGCGTATTGGGATAGAAAAGCCATACGCGCCCGCGGGAATGTTACTGTAGTTAGTCAAAAATATTTGAGGAGCCACTGAATGCCACCAATTTCACTTTCAGACAAAGAGCGCGCCATGATGCTGGGAATGGCCACGGCGGCGCTCCAGCACGCTTATGCGCCTTATTCAAAGTTTCGCGTAGGCGCCACCGTTATTACTGACGATGGCCACCTTTATACCGGCTCCAACGTGGAAAACGCCTCGTATGGGCTGACCATCTGCGCGGAGCGTGCCGCGATTTTTAACGCTGTCCACCAGGTGCAGGGCAAGCTGAAGCTGAAGGGCATTGCGATCGTGACCGAAAATGATGTGCCATGCCCCCCTTGCGGCGCTTGCCGCCAGGTGATTGCCGAGTTCGGCGCAAATACGGCTGTGGTATTTCGCGGCCAGACTGATTACATGGAGATGAACATCGCGGATTTGCTGCCGGAAACTTTTCGTCTGACCTGATAATTTTGCAGCTCAGAAAATGTTTCATGGAGATGAATATCGCGGACCTGCTACCGGAGACGTTCCGCCTGACTGGATGATTTTGCAGCTCAGAAAATGTTTCATGGCGCCAGACAAGTGTCAGGGCACGGCTTCAGCCGTGCCGTAAGAGCTGAAAAAATCAATGGGCTTTAGCCCCTGAAAAAATGCTAGTCACAGACCTGATCCGGCGTAAGCGCGATGGCGTTGAACTTGAGCGCAACGAAATCGAGTTTCTTGTAAACGGCTACACCCGTGACGAGATTCCCGATTACCAGATGTCGGCGTGGCTGATGGCAGTGCTGCTGCGCGGTATGTCGCGCGCGGAACTGGCCGCACTTACGGAGACGATGCTTAACTCCGGCCAGGTGCTCGA
The DNA here is from genome assembly GCA_049802955.1 of Candidatus Angelobacter sp. Classification (GTDB taxonomy): domain Bacteria; phylum Acidobacteriota; class Terriglobia; order Terriglobales; family Acidobacteriaceae; genus Angelobacter. Next base: position 4,765 of record JBARNL010000218.1, on the reverse strand, counting down.
CTTCTCCGAGCTTCCAGCCGCCAAAACCGACAAGCATTCTACCGGCGGCGTCGGTGACAAAACATCTTTGATCATTGCGCCAATTGTCGCGGCGGCCGGCTTGTATGTGCCCATGATCAGCGGACGCGGACTGGGCCACACCGGCGGCACGCTGGACAAGCTGGAATCTATCCCCGGCTTTAACGTGAATCTTTCCGTCGGCGAGTTTCGCCGTGTGCTGACGCAGTGCGGAGCAGGACTGATCGGCCAGACCGCCGAAATTGCGCCCGCCGACAAAAAGCTTTACGCGCTGCGCGACGTTACCGGCACGGTGGAAAGTCCGTATTTGATTTGTGCTTCTATCATGAGCAAGAAGCTGGCTGAAGGTATTGACGCGCTGGTGCTGGATGTAAAGACCGGCAGCGGCGCTTTTATGAAGTCAGAAAAAGACGCGGTCTTTCTTGCCGAGCTGATGGTTGAAACCGGCCAACGCCTGGGCAAACGCGTCTCTGCGCTGATTACTGAAATGGATCAGCCTCTGGGCCGAGCTGTGGGCAACGCCTTGGAAGTTGCTGAGTGCATCGATATTCTGAACGGCCGCGGCCCCGACGATCTGCGCGAGCTCAGCATTGTTCTTTCCGCGTGGATGTTCCTGCTGGGCAAGCGCGTGAGCAACATTGATGAAGGCAGGGAACTGGCTGAGCAGATGATCGCCAGCGGGAAGGCCCGCGAAAAATTCCACGAGATGATTCGGCTCCAGGGCGGAAACGCTGCTGTGATCGATGATCCCGGACTTCTGCCGCAGGCTGCGCAAAAATCTGAAGTTAAGAGCACTGCTGCAGGCTTTGTTACGGCCATCATGTGTGAGCAGATTGGCACTGCAGGAGTGCTGCTTGGCGGCGGCCGCGCGCGCAAAGAAGATTCCGTGGATCCTGCGGTGGGAATTATCGTTCACAAGAAAGTTGGAGATCGCGTGTCCGCCGGCGAAGCGCTTTGCACCGTTCACTACAATTCAGCCGAGCGTCTGGCCAGCGCCGCGCCGCTGATAGAAAAGAGTTATACGATTGCCGCCGTTGCGCCACTACAAAAACGGCCGCTGGTGCATCGTGTCATCGGGGACCAATGATTGTCTCCATAGAGGTCGTCATCCCGACGGCCGTTAGGCGAGCACGCGCAGTCGTCAGCGCGCGAGTAGGCCGGAGGGACCTTGTGTTTGCCTTCTAAAATACAATGACACGCAACTCAATCCCCCGCCACATCCTTTGCGATCAGCGGCACCACTTCGCGCAGCAGCGCTTTAAATTGTCCGGAAATTTTCTTGCCGATCTCCAACACCTCTTCGTGTTTAATCGGCGCGTCGGTTGTTCCGGCAGCCATATTGGTTACGCAGGAAATCGCCAGCACCTTCATTCCCATCTGTCGCGCAACAATCACTTCTGGCACCGTGGACATGCCCACCAGGTCAGCGCCAATTGTCCGCAGAAAACGTATTTCCGCAGGAGTTTCATAGCTCGGACCCAGCACGGCAGCGTAGACGCCTTCGCCCACAGGAATCCCGAGCCGTTTACCGGCGTCGATTGCCATCCGCCGATAATCCCGCGAATACGCCTCGCTCATATCGATAAACCGCAGCCCCAGATTTGGATCTTCCTGCCCCACCAGCGGGTTCTGCCCTTGCAGGTTGATGTGATCGCTGATCGCCACCAGCCGTCCTTGCCCGTACTCGGGATTGATGCCGCCGGCGGCGTTCGTCAGGATTGCGGCGCGCACTCCCATGCGCGAAAAAACCCGCATCGGAAACACCACGCTGTGCACGGGATAGCCTTCATAAAGATGCACGCGCCCCTGCATCACCACCACAGGGCAGTCGCCAATGTTGCCCATCACCAACTGGCCGGCGTGACCAATGGCGGTGGAGCGCGCGAAATGTGGAATATCGTTGTAGCTGATGCGGACCGCCTCGGTCATCTCGTCGGCAAATCCGCCCAGCCCCGATCCCAGCACAATGGCTACCGTTGGCTTAATGGGACTCTTTGAGGAAATATGTTTAGCTGCGAATTCCGCCTGGGTAAAATCGTCGCTGATGCTCATCGTTGGTCGCGCAAATATGGGTCGCGCGAATCCTTTCCATCGCAAGCGCGGTGCAGCGCCGTGCGGAACTCAAATTGTAATGCTATATTCGCATCCATGTTAGTCTCACGCTCCTTGAAAGCTCTGCGCATTTTTCTGTTTGCGACCATTGTTGTCAATTGCGTTCCCTCAGCATGGCCGCAGAAGAAGCCTGCGCCGGCCAATTCAGCCGAGCAAAGGACCGCGCGATATTTTGAGGCGGTCCGCAACCAGCCTCTGCATCGTTGTGTAGGAACATAACTTCCGTAGCCGACAAGCCGGAAAGTTAGAGATATACTGTTCAGCCATGAAGCCCACACTGGAACCAGGCGGGACGGCGCTGGACCATTTCAAACGGGGCTTGGAACGTCAGCAAAGTGGTGACTTGGACGGCGCGATCGCGGAATACCGGGCTGGGCTTCGGCTGGACCCTGACAATTTCGCTGTACGTTACAACCTTGGCTTATTGTTTGAGTTCAAGGGCGATCTTGACGCAGCGATCGCTGAATACCGGATCACGCTCCTACTGAAACCTGATTTTGTTCCGGCGCACGGCAATCTTGGAATCGCCCTCAAGAATAGGGGTGATCTGGAAGGGGCACTCACTGAATTCCACTCCGTAACCCAGCTTGATCCAGATGATGCTATTGGACACAACAATCTTGGCGTTGCGCTTCATGCCAAGGGAGAAGTGGATAGCGCGATCTCTGAATTCCGCGTGGCGGTGCAGCTCAATCCCGCTTATGCTGATGCCCGGACCAACCTCGACAAAGCACTACGTGCCAAGAGTGACTTGACCGGTGTTTTGCACGAGGATGCGGCAGAGTCAGGCTGCAGGCGAGAAGAAATTGCAACCTACCACAGCCGCGGTCAGGCGAGCCTCAAGAAGGGCGACTTTGACGGCGCTATTACTGAATTTCGCAAAGCGCTACAGCTCAACCCCAACCTAGCGGCATCGCATGTCGTCCTTGGTGCCGCGCTCGAGGCCAAAGAAGACCTCGCTGGCGCGATATCTGAGTACGGGATCGTACTACAAGACAACCCGACCCTCGCTAAGGTACACCATCAACTTGCCGGGGCTCTTCAGACGAGCGGGCGACTGGAGGAAGCTATCAACGAGTATCGCGCGGCGCTCCGTATGAAACCTGATTATGCTGAGGCTCACTTCAATCTGGCCCATGCCTTATGGAAAGTGGGTGAGCTTCAAGGCGCGATGATTGAATTCCGCATCGCCCTTCAACTCGATCCCAACCGCGCTCAAATACACAACGATCTGGGCAATCTGCTAAGAGCTGCCGGCGACGTGGAGGGCGCAATGGGAGAGTATCGCGCCGCGTTGCGCCTTAATCCTAACGTTGCCGTTTTCCGCTACAATCAGGCCCTTGGTTTAGTCGACAAGGGCGACTGGGCGAGTGCGTTGGAGGAATTTTGTGCCGCCGTTCAACTCGCTCCAGATTGGGCTGAGGCGCATAGCAATCTTGGCACCGTGCTCCAGCAACTGGGTGATTTCGACGGTGCTGTCGCGGAATACCGCATCGCACTGCGCCTCAAGCCCGAGGTTGCCTACTTCCATTTCAATCTTGGCCTCGCGCTCTATGGCAAGGGTGACCTGGCAAATGCAGCTACAGAATTTCATACCGTGTTGCATCTCGATCCCAATTATTCTGGAGTGCATAGGACGCTTGGCATTGTGCTGGAAACGAAGGGAGAATTGGCCGCGGCACTGGAAAGGTACCGCCACGCATTGCAGCTAGAGCCCAATGACCACCAGGCAAAAGCAGGGATCGAACGCATCGCAACTACTTTGTCTTGAAGAAACTAGCTCTCTGTGATCAAGCCATGTCCCGGCTAACGGCAATCCGGACATTACCAGCGAAGGTCATTGAAGCACCGATGACAGTGCAAGCGACTCAGGGATGTGGAGTTACGAGCTTTACGGAACACCGAAAGTTCTAAGATCGTCACCTAGGGCGCGCCAGATCGTTTCTTCTTTTGATTCACGTGCACTCGATCCAAGGCATACCATTTTTTCTGAAAGTTTAATCTCTTTCCAAGACTCTGCTAATATAGGCATGTTAAATTTTGGAGTTGTACTGCCCAGATGCAATTTTCTTATGATCAAGGATTGGGACAAAGATGTTTTTGCTTTCTCATAGAATCTTGCGCGGTATCGTTCTTGGCCTCATGCTTTTTCTGGCTGGGACTGCCTGCTGCTGGTCCGACTCTTATGACCCGAATCCCTACGACGATATTCCACCTGTAGTTACGGTTGATTTCAATTACGTGGTCCCCAGCCCGGTTGCTGTGCGTGCGCCCCGGATACACGTGGACGCTCCGCAACACATTACTTTAGGAGTCTCCAGCCTCCAGGCTTTTACAAAGCCAAAACTTTTTTTCAACAGTCGCACCCCTTCGGCGCTAGGCCAGAACCCCTCGAATCTGTTGATACCCCTCAGACGCTAGAGCTTTCGTCCGTGCCTTTGGGCTAAAGGCACGCCCTGAGTCCGCCTAAAGTCAATTCAGAAATGTTTCTGGCAGAACTAATCCATCGCAATGCGATGAGTTTGCCAACACATTTTTAACCCTAGAGAGATGCGTGAACTTTCTCGCTGGCGATTTCTGAAGGCCTTATAGAGCGGTAACTGAAATACAGCAAGCTCAAGATTGATTTCTTCAC
>JBARNL010000217.1:0-5079 GCA_049802955.1 Candidatus Angelobacter sp. | reverse complement strand
GCCTTGGCGCAAAAGGCCGACGCAGCATTTGTGGTGGGAGGATCTTTTGTTTCCGATACCAAAGAAACTTTTCTTACGCCTTCAACAACGATTGTTGACACGGTAAAAACCGACCACCGCCTATTTCTGGAAGGTGAACTCGGGGTACGGTTGCTGAATGCTCAAGTGGCCTCCCTTAACCTGGAAGTGCCGGTAGCCGGCATAACTTCGCAGAAGCTTACGCTTGCCAGCACTCCCGGTCCGGTGCTCGATAATCTTTCCACTTTGTTCATCACACCGGGATTCCGGCTCAAGCTGCTGCCCATTTCGCCGATATCACCATGGGTGAGTGTAGGCGGCGGGTGGGCGCGCTACTCGCTGCATGATATAGGCACTAAGACGAATAAAGGCGCTATAGAGTACGGTGGCGGGCTGGACTTCAAGACCGGATTGCCGCTGATGGGCTTCCGGGCCGAGGTGCGCGACTTTGTAACAGGCGATCCTAACTTTGTGCCAAGCGTAATCTCCGGGAACAGCAGCGGGCTGCACCATCACAATATTCTGGCCGGCGGCGGAATTGTGCTGCGATTCTAGACATTCCCTTCTGGCGTATGTGAATGCGTCGTTAGAACGTAGAAAAGCCTCCGCAATGGAGGCTTTTAAATTCTGAGTTTAGCGCTACTGAGAAGCGCCCTAGGATGCCTTAACAACTGATGCTTTGACGACCTTGCCGGACTTCAAGCAGGTGGTGCAGACGCGGACACGCTTATTGGCGCCGTTCACGCGGGCGCGCACGGGACGCAGGTTCACGTTCCAGCGGCGGCGGCTCACGTTGTGAGCGTGGCTGATCTTGTTTCCAAATTGCGGGCCTTTGCCGCAGATGTCGCAAACTTGTGCCATTCGAGTGACTCCAGATATCTGACGCAGAAGGGCTTTACGGGCTTCAGGTCGTGGTTTAAAGGTAAATTTTACAGGAAGATAGAGGACCTTGGCAAATCTCGATCAGCCGGTAGCGGCCAACTGGGCTGATTTGGCAGCCCGGGATGAAATGCGCTCACGGAGTCTCAGGAACGGCCGTTCGATAGCCAAGTACAGGACGAATGCAGCCATGAAGCTGAAAGCAAAGTAAGAGATCAAGGCAAGCCATCCGCCGGATTCGACAAGCCTGGGCCAGTGCGAGCGTAGAAAATGAATGACCTCCTTATGCGTGAGATAGGCGCTGTAAGCGAGGGCGGCGATCAGGCCGAATCCGCGGACCTTGGATAGCGGACTGGATGGAGCCATGCTGGAAGCGATCACCAGACCAAGGCCAACGGCCAGCAACGGGAAGCCAATAACGCTCGCGGAAAATGACAGGCGATCATTGAACAACCACATGGCCGCGGCGCAGAGTGCGAATCCTCCCACGAGCAAAAGATAGCCGTATGACATGGCGCGCTGCCACCATGCGGCTCGAAAGGTCTTGATCGTGGCTAATGTTACGCCCACGAGCAGGCCATCGAGACGGGTATGCGTTGGGTAATAGATTTTTTCTACGTAGGCCAGCGCGAACGCGTAGTCGTCGCGCGGAAAGATTGCTATCTGATGGAGATAGATGTAAGCCCTAATGGCGATGCCGAAGCAGAGAATTCCCAGAACCATGACCAAGGCTTTGCCGAAGCTTGGCTTGCGCATCAGCAGCAAGATTAATAAAGGCAGTACCATATAAAAATGTTCTTCCACGCATAGCGACCAGACGTGGGAGAAAGCCTGGTCGTAAAGGTAGTTGATGCGAAAATTTTCCGTGAAGGTAAGAAACTGCCATGCCGGTGAGAGTCCGGGGGCTTCGCGGAATCCGGGAATAGCGAAATAGAAAAGCAGCACGGTCAGATAGGCGGGCAGGACGCGAAAGGCGCGTCGCATATAAAAGCCGGTTATCGAAGGCTGGCTATCGCGCGTATAAGGACGAAGAAGCTGTGAGCCGATAAGGTATCCGCTTAGGACAAAGAAAAGATCGACGCCCATCCAGCCGTAACGTCCCGGGCCACTCCAAATGCCGGGCCGAAGCGCAAAGTGCATATGCCAGAGCATGACCCACAGGATGGCTATGGCGCGCATGAGGTCAAGGCCCGGTTCGCGGGCGGAGGATGTGTCAAGGAGCTTCAAGCAAGTTTGTTATAGCAGGGATTGGGGTGAAGGCAATGTCTAGCGCCCGTCGTTTCGTTCATCTTCCAGAATGAGAAGATATTCCGCCCTGGCCGAGTTGAAAGCAAGGTGGGTAACGGCATACCCGGCGGGAGTGAAAACAGGATCGTTGAGTTTGCCCTCCAGATCCTGTGCGTCTTTTCCAAACACTACTTTGTAGCGCGGACGAGCGGAGTGTGGTGGCAATGCCATAGCGTATAGAGTTTACATTTTTACTCGAAATGCGCCAAATTTATTTGATGAACTTTGGTAAAGCCAACATGGGCTGCCCTTGACTCCGGCGCTTATTGCCGATCCGATATATTGCTCGGCGCGCCGGAAAAAAATTCGTCCACATCCGCAATGTCTTTGGTCTTTTTGTAGGCGGGCAGGCTGTCGATAAAAGTCTTTCCGTAACGCTGTTTCAAGAGACGGTTATCCAGCAGAGCAAGCACGCCACGGTCTTTTACCGAGCGAATCAGGCGGCCAAAACCTTGTTTAAGAGATATAACGGCCGCTGGAACCTGATATTCAAAAAATGCATTGCCCCCGGCGGAGTTGATGGCGCTTATCCGCGCCGCGACAACCGGATCATTGGGCACCGCAAACGGCAGACGATCGATTATCACGCAGCTTAGCTGTTCACCTTGTACGTCCACGCCTTGCCAGAAGGATGATGTAGCGAACAAAACAGCATTGGGCGTAAGACGAAATTCTTCCAGCAGAGCGTTCTTGGGCGCTGAGCCTTGCAATAACATCGGGAATGGCAACTCTCCGAGCAGGCGGTCATGGATGTCATTCATTTGCGCGTAGCTGGTAAACAGACAGAAAGCGCGGCCTTGCGTGATCTCGAGCAGGCGGCGGATTTTCTCCGCGGCGGCGCGACCGAACTGCGTGGAGCGCGGATCAGGCATGTCCGGAGGCACGTAAAGGATGGCTTGCTTGGCGTAGTTAAAATGCGAGGTCACCACCATTTCACGCGCGTGCTCCAGTCCCACGCGCTGGCGGACATAATCAAAATTGCCGCGATCAGGATTGCCCGCCACTGCCAGCGTGGCGGAGGTGAGCACGGCAGTTTCCAGATTTTCAAACAGCGTTTGCTTGAGGATTTGCGACACGTCAATGGGCGTGGCCTGCAGCACAATGTGGGTCTGCCCGCCGCGCGTACGACGGCCTTCGCCGCGATACTCGATCCAGAAAACCGTGTTCTTGTCTTTTGACTCCAGGATGAATGCGAGCTGTGCCTGCAATTCTTGCGTGCGACGCGAAAAGCCAAAAACTTCTTCCGGCTTCTGCGGCAGCAATTCGAGCTCGGCCAGAACGCGTGCCAACGACTGCATCACCGCGTCATAGTCGTCGCCATGCTTTTCCAGAAATCCATCGCGGTTGGTAAACGCCGAACGGCCTTCTCCCGGTGGCAGCAGGCCAAAGAAAAATCGCGAGCGCTCGCGCAGTTTGGCCAACGCAGTGATTACTCCGGGCGAAATAGCTTTCTTCTGTTGCAGAGTGGCTTCAATATCGCGCGCTAATTCTTCAAAACGCAGGTTGCTGACGCTCACGCCAAAATAGCTTCCCGCCACGTCTTCCAGTTCGTGCGCTTCGTCAAATATCACGGCCGAGAACTCCGGCAGGACTCCAGCATCCGGGCCGCCCGACTGCCGGAGCGACAAGTCAGCAAAGAAGAGATGGTGATTAACGATGATAATGTCACTTTCCGCGGCGCGGCGGTGCATCTCCGTGATAAAGCAGCGGTCCCACTGCTGGCATTTCTGCCCGGTACAGCGCTCCGTGCGCGCGTCGAGCTTCTGCCACAGCTGCGCGCTTTCCGGAAGGCCCTTCAACTCGGCGCGATCGCCGCTCTCAGTCGTTTGTTCCCATTCGGCGATGTGACGGTACTGCTCAATTTCCTGCAGTCCGCTCAGGACCGGCTGATTGGTAAGATCGTAAAGTTTCTGCCGGCAAAGGTAGTTATTGCGGCCTTTCATGTAACAAACGCGCAGTTTACCCAGATGCTGCTCAAGGAATGGGATATCCTTGAAGAACAGCTGTTCCTGCAGGTTCTTGGTGCCGGTGGAAATAATCACGCGTTTGCCGCTGCGGATCACCGGCAGAAGGTAAGCCAGCGTCTTGCCCGTGCCTGTTCCAGCCTCAACGATCAGGTGCCGGCGCTCCACCAACGCTTTTTCTACGGCTTCCGCCATCTGCAACTGGCCGCGACGGAACTCATAATTTGGGTGCGCTTTGCTTAGCAGGCCTCCGGGGGCAAAGAACTCATGCAGCGTTGGCAACCGGCGCGTGGGTACGGCAGCGGCGGTTTCGGGCTGGTAAGGAGAGGCCATGGCGAGCGTGTTTTTATAATAGCTGGGAACGGCCCCGAGCGGTTAGTAAATGACGCTGGTTTCAGCCGCACTCAGCCAGCAAAAATTTGAAAGACGTGGAGCAGTGTTGTCAGGGAATAAAAGTAAATTGAAACCACCGCTGGTGGCTATCGTCGGCCGGCCCAATGTGGGCAAATCTACGCTCTTTAACCGGCTGACGGGATCGCGTCGCGCCATTGTGGGCGACGAGCCCGGCATCACACGCGACCGGCTCTATGGTGAGACCACCTGGCAAGGCCGGCGATTGCGCATTGTCGATACCGGCGGCATTGTTCCCGACGATAAAGACTTCATTCCCGCTGAGATTTTCCGTCAGGCGCGGTTCGCCTTTGAAGAAGCCGCGGCCATCGTGCTGGTGGTTGATGTAAGGACTGAGCTGGCTGCCCCGGACATGGAGCTGGCGCGGCTGCTGCGCCGTTTGGGCAAGCCGCTGTTCCTGGCGGTCAACAAGGTTGATTCCACCAAGCTGGAAGCTCAGGCGGAGAACTTCCGCACTCTCGGTATCGAGAACCTTTATATGGTCTCCGCCGAGCACGGCACTGGTTCAGCGGAACTACTG
>JBARNL010000216.1:0-12376 GCA_049802955.1 Candidatus Angelobacter sp. | reverse complement strand
CATAGCATGCTACGTCTCTACGGAAGTATCTTCTTCCAGTGATTCGTGCCGGTGTTATGGCTTGATTTATGGGCGTTGCGGCGCGGGACAACATCCCGGTTCGCAGTGCGCCAGAATTTCTGTGGTTGGCGAATGCAACAGCATGTCGCAAATCATGCTGACCAGCTTTGAATGCGCGCCAGCGGTTCCCGCGCGGACCATCTTCATACCAAGCTGATCACACAGCGCTCGCGCTTCAGTATCCAGATCATAAAGCACTTCCATATGGTCAGATAAGAATCCGATAGGACAGGTAATTACGCTGCGAACTCCGGCGGCATGCTGCTCACGCAGATAATCGCAGATGTCAGGCCCAAGCCAGGGTTGCGTTGGAGGACCGCTGCGGCTCTGGTAAACCAGCGTCCAGTTGCTGATGCCACAAGCTGCGGCCACGCGCGCGCTTGCTTCCTTTAGCTGTCGCACGTAAGGAGAAGCGTCAGCCATGCTTACGGGAATGCTGTGCGCCGTAAAGATCAGTTGCTCGGCTTTGGGATCGCCAGCTTCTCCACGCTCCGCCTGGAGATGACCAGCGCCGCTCTGCTCCGCTGGCGATAATTCCGACATCGCCGCGCGGACGCGATCCGCCATCGCTTCAATAAATTCCGCACGGTCGCAAAAGTTCGGCAGCTTCTCAATCACCAGATCCTGCACTCCGGCGATCTGCTGCGCGCGGGCAATATCTTCTCGATACTGGCGGCAACCTGAGTACGATCCAAACGCCGACGTGACGAACGCGGCGGCGCGACGAACGCCCTCAGCATGCATTTGCTTCAGCGTGTCCGCCAGCAGCGGATGCCAGTTGCGATTTCCCCAATAGATCGGAATGTTCAGGCCCTGGCTTCTGCACTGGCTTTCCAGCGCAGCTATCAACTGTTTGTTCTGGTCATTGATGGGGCTGCGCCCGTCAAAGTGATAATAGTGCTCGGCCACTTCCAGCATGCGCTCACGTGGAACGTTCTTGCCTCGCAATACGTTCTCCAGAAAAGGAAGCACATCTTCGTGCTTTTCCGGGCCGCCAAAAGAGACAACCAGCAATGCATCGAATGAGTTCATGGGAAGCGCCAATTCTAAATCATGCGGCCCGTATTGACGTTTATGCGAAGCGATGCCAGGTCACAGTTATAATCTCCAGCCATGCGCGCTTCAGCCTTTTCAAAGCCAGTTTTTTCAACGATCGTCATATTGCTTCTCTGCTCCTCGGCGGACGCCTTTCAAGCCGCTAGCTCCGTAATGTCCGCCGATCTCAGCGCCGCCGATCTCGATTCCATCGTCCAGCGCGTGATCGCGCAGGAGCATGTCGTTGGAGCGTCAGTGCTCGTGGCCAGAGGCAACCGCATCCTGCTGCACAAAGGCTATGGCTTTGCCGACCTGGCACTGGAAGCGCCGGCGAAAGATGAAACTGTTTATCACATTGTCGGGCCCATGCTGCCTTTTACCGGCATTGCGGTTATGCAGCAGGTGGAGCGCGGCAAGCTGTCGCTGGACGACGATATTTCCAAGTTCATTCCGGAATTTCCGCTGCAAGGGCATCACGTCACCGTCCGGCAGTTGCTCAACCATACTTCCGGCATTGTGGACTACCACTATCTGGGCGATCCCATTGAAGCCACCAGCCGCCAGCCTAAAGCTTTGGATGAAGTCATGGCACTATACGCCGGGAAAAACTGGGTCAACGATCCCGGCACAAAGTGGGACTGGTCCATCTCCGGCTTCAACCTTCTGGTTACGATCATGGAGCGCGTTACCGGCCAGAGCTTCCCAGATTACGTGCAGCAAAACATTTTCACGCCCGCAGGAGTGAAGTCAACTTCTTACTGTGACGATTTCACGCTCACCCATGGGCTGGCGCACGCCTACCGCAAGATCGGCAGCAGCTATGTTGAGGCACGCGAGAACGGCATGGCGTACAACTCTGACCTGCGCTTCTGCTCCACCGTGGGCGATCTTCTTCAGTTGTGGCGCGCCATCCAACAGAAGCACCTCGTCCGCCCTGAAACCTTCCAGCAAATGACGACCGCTGAGGGCGCGGCGCAGCATATGTCCGCGCAGGATCCTAAAGCGCAGTACGGATTCGCCATGATCCTCAATCATGAAGATGATCACCGTCGCATTGGCCAGCACGGATCGCTTATGGGCTACAGCGGCAGCCTGTATGACTTTCCTGAAGACAATCTCACGATCATTGTGCTGACGAACACTGAAGACCAGAACGCTTATGCCATCACGCGCGCTCTGGGCCGCGCGATCCTTGGCCTGCCGCCGCTTCCCACGCCCAAGCGTGAAGCCGAACCCACGCTGGCAGATAAGCCAATCTCCGCCGATGAGCGCAAGCAGCTTGCCGGAACCTTTGTGCTCAAGCTTGGCCAGGTGGGCGACGGCGCTAATCTGCATGACTCTTTTGCGCAATATCGCCGAACCTACCGCATCTTTGATGAAAACGGACGCCTCATGATCCAGCCGCTGGGCGAAAGCCCGGAACGTCTGGTCAAACAGGATGACGGCAGCTTTGCCATGCGGTCGTCGCCGGCATCGCATATTTCTTTTGTGGTGCAGAACGGCCATGCCGCGAGCATGAAGCTGGATTCGCCTGGATTTCCGCTGGTGGGCGAGCGCGTGGGGGATGGCGATCCAGCGACGTTTCATTCGCAGCAGAGGTAGTAAAGAGAGGAATTGGGTTGGCTACCGCTTCACCCGTAACTTTCGGGTAACCGATTTACCATTGTGCGTAGCCTGCACCATCACCGCGCCGCGATTCAGCACGTCTTCAGTGAGAGCTATCGAAAGGGCCACCGCGCCGGATGCATCAGCGACACCGCGCGCCAACTCCATTCCATCCGAGGCAATCACCCCACGCACCACGATCTCTGCTCCACGGGCAGGCTGGCCTGAATCGAGCACCTGGAATGTTACCGGCAAATCCGGCGCATCGCCCGCCGCGGAGGCCGCTTTCCATTGCAAAGAAAGCCCTGAGCCGCCAACATCCTGCACGTCAGCTCCGCTGCCCAGCACGGAACTCATCTGCCCTTGCTGGATTGCGTCGATCACCGCCTTGTGCTGGGTTTTCAGCAGCTCATGCATGGCTTCCGTGGAAAAGCCCGGATGTGATATCTCATGCGCATAAGAAAACGCCTGCTTGCCCACGCACTGGCCTTTCACAAATACCATCGTCTGCAGCAGCAGATCATTTTGCCGAGCTTCACTCTGGACGTGGTACACCACGTCAGCCAGCTTTACGTCAGTGTTGAACCCGAAAATCGTCATAAAAATCGAAGAAGCCTGTGGAAAACATTGCCGCTATGCCAACGATTTCCAGCGCCCGCCAGCGGCCATTTAAAAATCACTAACTCCATTCAAAGTCAAGGCCTTGACACTGTTGCGAATGGAAATTACATTCGAATGTTTGGCACTTTGTGGTTGCTCTTTCTGTACAGGCCTTTCATGCCGGAGAACAGTTACTTCGCTCATTATATTCCGTTGCTGTTTCAGGTGATCGTTGCCATTGCCCTGGCCACGGTCATGGTCACTCTTTCTCACCTGTTGGGCAAGCACAAGTGGTCGCGGGCCAAGAACACTGCTTATGAATGCGGCATTGAGCCCACCGGCGACGCGCAACAGCGCTTCAGCGTCAAGTTTTACCTGGTCGGCATGCTGTTCATCCTGTTTGACGTGGAAGCCGTGTTCCTCTATCCCTGGGCCATTATCGCCCGCGACCTTAAAATGTTCGGCTTCTGGGAGATGATGGTTTATATCGGCCTGGTGCTGGTTGGCTTCTTCTACATATGGAAGAAAGGCATCCTCGACTGGAACTCATCGGAGAGGACGATTAAATAATGCCTCTTGCGCCCGCCATTACCGATATCGAACAACTGAAGGACCGCCCTTTTCTGGCCGATCTGCTGGCATGGCGCGCCGACGCCGTGGAGAGTGCTCGTTTTGATCGCGATGAGCTGACAATCTACGTTGCCCGCGAGGCCATTCGCGAAGCCTGCGCCCGTCTGAAATCTCAGGGCTTAACTGACTTTATGTCGGACCTTACCTGCGCCGACTTTTATCCCCGCGAACCGCGCTTTGAACTCGCTTACCACCTGCTCTCCATGAAACGCAAAGAGCGCGTGCGGCTGAAAGTTCGTTTATCGGGCGACGAGCCTTCTGTCGAGTCAATCATCTCGGTCTGGCCTTCAGTTAATTTCTTTGAGCGTGAGCTGTTCGATCTCTTCGGTATCCGTTTTCTTGGCCATCCTTACCTGCGCCGCATCATGATGCCGGAAGACTGGGAAGGCCATCCTCTGCGCAAGGACTATCCGGTGGAGGGCTACCGTTAATGGGCCACTTGAACGCCAATCCGGTGCTGGACGCGACTGAAGATAAAACGATGATCCTAAATATGGGTCCGCAGCACCCTTCCACGCATGGCGTGTTGCGTCTGCTGCTGGAAATTGATGGCGAGACTATTGTCCGCATGATGCCGGACATCGGCTTTCTCCACACCGGAATTGAAAAGACCTGCGAAGCCAAGTTTTACCAGCAGATTGTCCCGCTCACTGACCGCATTGACTATCTCTGCCCCATGATCAACAACCTGTGCTACGTGATGGCCGTGGAGAAGCTTCTTGGGCTGGAAATTCCGCCGCGCGCGCAATGGATGCGCGTGATGTTGACCGAGCTTCAGCGCATCAGCTCACACCTGGTCTGGCTGGGCACGCACGCCATGGATATCGGCGCAATGTCGGTCTTTCTTTATTGCTTCCGCGAACGTGAAGACCTGCTGCGCATTTATGAGATGGTCAGCGGCCAGCGCATGATGACGTCTTACTTCCGCATTGGCGGGCTGGCGCTCGATCCTCCGCTTGGCTTCTTTGCCAAGGTAAAAGATTTCCTGGACAAATTCCCCGACCGAATTGACGAGTACGAAAACCTGCTGACGGGCAATCGTATCTTCATCGATCGTTTAAAGGGCGTGGCAAAAATCAGCGCTGAGGATGCGGTGGCGATTGGCTTGACCGGCCCATCCCTCCGCGCTAGCGGAGTTGATTTCGATCTCCGCCGCGACATGCCCTACTGCGGCTATGAAAATTTCAAATTCAAAGTACCTGTCAGCCACGATGGCGATGTCTGGGGCCGTTATGTCTGCCGCGTAGAAGAGCTGCGGCAATCGCGTGAGATCGCGAAGCAAGCCTTGGAAGGCATGCCCTCCGGGCCGACCAAAGCTGACGCGCCCAAGATCGTCCTGCCAGACCGCGAGAAGATGAAGACGCAAATGGAAGCCCTCATCTATCACTTTAAGATTGTTACGGAAGGCTTTGCAGTGCCGGCGGGTGAGGTATATCACGCGATTGAATCGCCACGCGGCGAAATGGGCTATTACATTGTGAGCGACGGCACCGCCAAGCCGCTGCGGGTTCACATGCGTTCACCATCGTATGCCAACCTTCAAGCTTTACCGCAGATGTGCGAAGGAAGATTGATCGCTGATGTTGTCGCGGCGATAGGAAGCATTGATATTGTGCTGGGAGAGATAGACCGGTAAAGATCTATGAATTGCGAGTTGTGATTTGTGATTTTTTTGGTGATGAATGGCAAGCATGACGCCGGAGCAGCTCCGCAACAGGACCCAGGATTTTGCGTTGCGCATCGTAAAGCTTTTTCGTTCTCTGCCTCGTTCGCCAGAAGCACAGGTAATTGGGAAGCAATTGTTACGATCCGGAACTTCTGTTTGGAGCAAATTACAGGGCGGTATGCCGCTCTCGGTCGAAAGCCGAATTTATTGCCAAAACTTGGGATTGTGGTTGAAGAAGCTGATGAGAGTGCGTTCTGGCTGGAACTTTTGATTAAGACCGGAACGTTCAAGAAGGAACAAGTTGAAGGTTTGCTCAGCGAGGCACAACAATTAACAGCATTGTTTAACGCCTCAAGGACAACGACGCGACGAAGTTAAATCGCAATTCACAAATCGCAAATCAGAATTTTATGGTGATTTCCGAAAAACTCGACGCTTTTTTTACAGAGAAAATGAAGGAGTATCCCACGAAACGCGGGTTCCTGGTTCCCATGCTGCTTTACACACAGGATGAGCTGGGCTACCTGAGTGATGCGGCGATCGAGCACTTGGCAAAGAAGACTGAACTGACTGAGCTCGAAGTCCGCAACGTGATCAGCTATTACTCTCTGCTGCACACCAAGCCGATGGGTAAATACCACGTCCAGGTTTGCACCAATATAAGCTGCATGCTCCGGGGCGGTGAAGAGATTCTGGATCATTGCAAAAGCAAGCTGGGAATCGGCCACAAGCAGACCACCGCGGACGGAACCTTTTCTTTAGAAGAAGTCGAATGCATCGGAGCTTGCAGTTGGGCCCCAGCAGTGCAAGTTAATTACGACTTTCATGAAAATTTAACGAATGAAAAGATGGACGCGGTTTTGGATGGATACAGGAGCAGAGCCAGGAGGTAGAGCACTCCGGATTGTGCACCGTTAGTTCGGTATTTTGAAACTGCCCGATCTGAAATTGATCCAGCCCCGTAGGGGCGAACGAGCCTAGCCCAGCGCGGAAGCGCTGGGTAAGCAAATAGAGAATTGAGAGCCCCGTAGGGGCGACACAAACGAATGGCTGATTTGGTATCACATTCCGACGAGGTCAAGATCGTTTCGAAACGGTTTGGGAAAAATGCGGCTGACATTAACCGCTATTTAGAGCTCGATGGCTACAAGGCCGTGCAAAAAGCCCTGACTATGTCTCCCGACGAGATCATTAACGAGGTCAAGGCTTCCAACCTGCGCGGACGCGGCGGCGCCGGCTTCCCTACCGGCATGAAGTGGAGCTTTGTCCCCAAGAACACCACGAAAGCTAAATACATTTTGGTCAACGGCGACGAAAGCGAGCCCGGCACCTGCAAAGACCGTCCTATCCTGGAGCACGATCCCCATGCCGTGATTGAAGGCGTTATCATCGCCGGCCTGGCTGTTGGCGCGAAAATCGGTTTTGTTTACATCCGCGGCGAATACCGTTATCTGGTCGATATTATGCGCAAAGCCCTTGCCGACGCCTATGCAAAGGGCTTTTTGGGCAAAAACATTTTTGGCAGCGGCAAACAGTTTGACTGCTACTGGCACACCGGAGCTGGCGCATATGAAGTGGGAGAAGAATCCGCGCTGATGGAATCGCTGGAAGGCAAGCGCGGCATCCCGCGAATCCGTCCGCCCTTCCCTGCGGTTGTCGGACTCTGGGGTGGCCCAACGGTCATCAACAATG
This sequence comes from Candidatus Angelobacter sp., assembly GCA_049802955.1. Lineage (GTDB taxonomy): Bacteria > Acidobacteriota > Terriglobia > Terriglobales > Acidobacteriaceae > Angelobacter. Next base: position 5,088 of record JBARNL010000216.1, on the reverse strand, counting down.
TGGAAACTCTGGCTTCAGTCCCGCACATTATTCTTATGGGCGGCCAGAAATTTGCCGACTACGGTCCGCCCAAGAACGGCGGCACCCGCCTCTTCTGCCTGAGCGGACACATCAACAAGCCAGGAGTTTATGAGCTGCCGCTGGGCTATCCGCTCAAGAAGATGATCTATGACGTGGGCGGCGGCATTCCCAACGGGCGCAAGCTCAAGGCCGTTGTTCCCGGCGGATCCTCCACATTTGTGCTGACCGCAGAAGAAGCTGAGCAGATGAACATGGATTTTGATTCATTCGGCAAGCGCGGCGAATTTCTGGGTTCGGGTGGTGTGGTGATCCTTGACGATCAGACTTGCATGGTCAAGTTTGCGTTGCGCGTGATGAAGTTCTATCAGCATGAAAGCTGTGGCTGGTGCATTCCCTGCCGAGAAGGCACAGACTGGCTCAAGAAGACGCTTACCCGCTTCCATAATGGCGGCGGCCTGCGGAAAGACATCGATAACATCAAGTATCTGGCGCAAGGCATATTGGGGAGAAGCTTCTGCCCTTTGGGGGATGCCGCTGCGATCCCGACCATATCTATCGTAGATAAGTGGCGCGACGAATTTGAAATGCACCTGGAAGGCCGTCCGTGCCCGTTTGATCCGGCGGCAAAGATCACCGAACTGCCGGTGGTGGGAGCGCACTAACTGATGAGCGCACAGCCCAATCCGGCACAGGCAATTGTCATTGACAAGCCATTCATTCTGGCTCAGTTACAGGCAAGCCGCGACATATTCCTCAACAGCTTTTCCGGCATCTCTGAAGAACAGAGCCATTTAAAACCTGCGCCTGATCGCTGGTCAGTGCTCGATACCATTGAACATTTGACAACCGCTGAAGGTATCCAGCTCAAGCTGATCAGCACCCAGCGCACGTCACGTCCTGCTGATGCCCCAAATCGTGAAGGCGCTTTTCTGCACATGATTCCCAATCGCACGCACAAAATGGAATCCCCAGACGGCGCAAAGCCCATTGGCCGCTTTGCCACGCTGGCTGAGGCCACTGAGCAATTTAAGAAAATAAGCGCCGGTACGATCCGGTTTCTAGAGCTGTACACAGACGACCTGCGCGCCAGCGAAGTAAAACATCCTCACCCGGCGGCGGGAATGGTGAGCATTTGTGAAATGCTGGTTGCCATGGCGATGCATGGAAAACGGCACGCAGCACAGATTGAAGAGATCAAGAACAGTCTTTCGCTACATGCTGATGCTGTAAACGGAAAAAGCCAGGTTGGATCATTTGGTAATTGAGTAATTTGGTAATTGGGTAATTTGAATTGTGATTGGTGAATTGTGATTAGTGAATTGTAAGGCTCTCAAAGAAAATCGCAATTCACAAATCAGAAATCGCAAATTACCAATTCATCCAATTACCAAATCGGCGAAACTGCTGATAAGTTTAGGTAACCATGGCCGAAGTAAAAAACGTAACCATCACCGTCGACGGAAAACAGGTCACCGCGCCTGCGGGCACCCTGCTGATTGAAGCCTGCAAGGCCGTGGGTATTGAAGTCCCATCATTCTGCTATTACCCCGGACTTTCCCTACAGGCCGCATGCCGCATGTGCCTGGTACGCATTGAAAAAATGCCCAAGCTCCAGACGGCCTGCACCGTGCCGATTACCGATGGCATGGTTGTGGCCACGGACACCGACGAGGTTCGCCAATCGCGCAAGTCAATGATCGAACTGCTGCTCGGCAACCATCCGCTGGACTGCCCTGTCTGTGACGCGGGCGGCGAATGCGAATTGCAGGACATGACCTTCAAGTATGGCGCGGCGGAATCGCGCTATATGGAAGGCAAGCTCCATAAAGAAGAACAACAGTGGTCGCCTGTGGTCTTCTTTGACCGTCCGCGCTGCATTCTTTGCTACCGCTGCGTGCGCGTCTGCGGTGAAGGCATGGATGTTTCCGCTCTCGGCGTTCAGCTGCGCGGCTCCAGCTCAGTGATTGCGCCCAATGAAGGCGACCACCTGGACTGCGAAGAATGCGGCATGTGCATTGACATATGCCCGGTCGGTGCGCTCACCTCCGGCGCTTATCGCTATAAGACGCGCCCGTGGGAGATGAAGCACGTTGGCACCATCTGCACGCACTGCGGCGATGGCTGCAAGACCACGCTGGGCGTCCGCCGCTCCGATAGCGGCATGGACATCGTTCGAGGCGATAATCGTGACAAGAGCGGCATCAACGGCGACTTCCTGTGCATCAAGGGCCGCTACGCTTTCGATTACTTCGACCACAAAGACCGCTTGCGGCAGCCGCTGCTCCGCAAAGACGGCAAGCTCACGCCCACCACATGGGAAGAAGCGATTGAGCATGTGGGCAAGCGTCTGCGCGAGATTCGCGACAGCAAAGGCGGACAGGCCATTGGCGTGATCGGCTCCAATCGCACGACGAACGAAGAAAACTATCTCTTGCAGAAGTTCGCGAGAACGGTGCTGGGGACCAACAACATTGATCACCATCGCACAGCCGATTTCGCTGGCTTTGCCCGGGCCGTCGCCGGAAAAGAAAATGCTACGGCCACCATGCGTGACGTGGCCAGCGCATCGGCCATTCTGCTGATTGGCAACGATCCCACAGAGCGCCATCCGCTGCTGGCCTGGAACATCCGCACCAACGTCCGCCTGCACCAGACAAAACTATTTGTGGTGAACTCTCAACCGATCAAGCTACAGCGTCAAGCCACCCGCTTTATCCAAGTCCCCGCCGGTCGCGAAGGCAAGCTGGTCGCCTTCCTTAATGGCGACGATGCTTCCGCCGGCACGCTCACTAGCGCTGGTGGCTCAAACGACACGCTGAAGCAGTTGCGAGACGAACTGAAAGCCCAGAAAGATCTCGTTATTATCTTTGGCTCTGAGCTGCAAGGCGCTGATATTGCTGCCCTGGTCAAGTTTGGCAGCGCAGCAAACGCCAAGTTCATCTGCCTGGGCGATTACGCCAATTCTCGCGGCGCAGCCGACATGGGACTCTACCCCGATCTATTGCCAGGATACGTGGCCATCGATGGGCCGCACAAATACAATGAAGAGTGGGGCGCACTGTCAAAGACCAAAGGCATGTCCTTGCAGGAGATGATGCAGGCGGCGAAAGCCGGCAAACTATCAGCGCTTTATGTTGTCGGCTCAAACCCGGTGGTCGATTACAGCTTTGACCCCGCGGCGCTGCAAAACACCTTCGTCGTGGTGCAAGAGCTGTTCCTTACGGAAACTGCGATGCTCGCTGAAGTAGTCCTGCCTGCTGCTTCTGCCTATGAAAAGGGCGGCACCTTCACCAACACGTGCGGCGATTTGCAATTGTTGAAGAAAGCCGGCGACATCACTGGCATCAAGAGCGATTTTGAAATTATTGTGCGCGTGGCTGAGCGCATTGGCACGGAAATTTGCAGACTGGTCCCTTTCGGCAGCGGAGTGCGGGCGGACATGGGACAAACACGCGGAGCGCAGTCCGGCGAAGCTGACCGCCATTCTGTTTGGCTTGCGGCTAACAATCTTGAGCCGCGGCTTAGCCCATTTGATCCTTACGCAATGCTGGACGAAATTCAGCGCCTGGTTCCCGGATATGAATTTTCGCGGCTCGGCTTGCTCGCAGGCAATGATCAGCACATGCTCGCGGCCGAGCGGAGCAATGCGGGCGCGGGCAATGGACTGGTTCAGATTGTCCCCGCGAATGACACGCTGTTTACGTCGGGAACATTGGGACGCTACTCGAATACGCTCAACAGTGTGATCGAAAATTAACGCGCGCCGTCGAACAAAGAAGTGATGGCGGATTAGGAAAATCGGCCTTGGCCATTGGCTCTTAGCTTGAGTGCGAACAGACCAAGCTTAGACGTAGTCAGAAAATTGTAAAGGCGTGCAGATCGGGCTCGTTGCTGCGAAATGGATTGACCTGGGCTTTAGCCTTGAATGTATAGGGACCGTGGATACAAAAACTTTTATCATCGCAGCTGTAATTAAGATCGCGCTGGTGGTCTTCATCATGCTCACGGGCGTGGCCTATACCACATGGCTGGAGCGCAAGCTGATTGGCCGCATCCAGAACCGTTGGGGACCGACGCGTGTGGGGCCGTTCGGCCTGCTGCAACCGCTGGCCGATGGCGTGAAATTCATCCTTAAAGAAGACCTGCTGCCGGACTATGTCCACAAAGGCCTGTTCATTCTTGCGCCCATGCTGGCGCTGGTGACGTCATTGATTTCCATCGCCGTAATTCCTTTCGGCGAGACCATCACCATTGCCGGGCACACCACTGCGCTCCAGATCAGCGGGATCACGCACGCAGGCGGCGGCATTAGCGACATCAATATTGGCCTGCTTATTATCCTTGGCGTGACATCCATCGGCGTTTACGGTGTGGCGCTCGCCGGGTGGTCGTCGAATAGCAAATATTCGCTGCTGGGCTCGCTCCGTGCCAGCGCGCAGATGATCAGCTATGAGCTTTCTCTCGGGTTGTCGCTCGTGGGCATTCTGCTGCTTTCCGGCACCTTGAGCCTGCGTGAGATCGTATTCAACCAGAGCGGCCATTGGATTATTGCCGGACATGACACGCACATACCGCACTGGTTCATTTTCCCGCAGATCGTCGGCTTCTTTATTTATCTGCTGGCTGCATTCGCTGAAACGAACCGCATTCCGTTTGACATGCCGGAAGCCGAAACCGAATTGGTTGCCGGCTACCATACCGAGTACAGCTCCATGAAGTTTGCCATGTTCTTCATGGCCGAATACGTAAACATGTTTACCGTTGCGTGCCTGGCAACGCTGCTGTTCTTTGGCGGCTGGCATGGCCCGCACTTTGGCTTTCTTCCGCCGCTCGCACAGTCGCTGCTGCCCGTGCTGTGGTTCGCGCTCAAGGTTTTCTTCTTCATCTTTTTATATATATGGATTCGCGGCACGCTGCCGCGCTTCCGCTATGACCAGCTCATGGCTTTTGGCTGGAAGTTTCTTCTGCCGCTGGCCATTGCCAATATTATTGTCACCAGCCTGATTGTGGCGTGGGGAGCATAACCGGATGGTCCATCAGGTCCTATTCATCGTGTTTGGTTTGATC
>JBARNL010000215.1:0-10277 GCA_049802955.1 Candidatus Angelobacter sp. | reverse complement strand
GGACGTGTTGCGCAAGAAGATTGGCTATAAGGGCTTAATTATCTCGGACGATCTGGAAATGGGCGGCGTGCTTTCCACCGGCGAAATCGAAGACGTGGCGGTGGAAACGCTGCGTGCAGGTGCCGACATGTTTCTGGTGTGCCACAACCAGGAACTGGTATGGCGCGGCTTTGAAGCAGTGTTGCGCACCGCTGAGCGCGACCGCAAGTTTGCCGAGCACGTGGCGCAAGCGGCACAACGCGTGATGGCTTTCAAAAAACGTTCCGCTGAGCTGCGCGGCTTTCCCGCCGAACCGAAAGACAAAGTGGTGGATAAATTAAAGAAGATTGTTACGGATTTCACGCGCATTGTCGGCGGTGAAGTGATTGACGACCGGCTGCACACCACGCGAGAGATCAACGCTTGATTGTCGCGGGGGTCATGAGCGGGACATCCGCCGACGGTGTCGATGTGGCCGTCGTAAGCATTCAGGGCCGAGGATCTTACCTCAGCTTTGATCTGCTGCTGCATAGCCATTCGGAATATCCCCAGCTCCTCCGCAAGGCTGTTCGTGCCGCGATGAATGCCAGCCAGATCGGCGTGGCGGAATTGTCGCGGCTGAATTTCCGGCTCGGCGAGTTTTATGCTGAAGCCGTCAGTAAAGCACAGAAGAAAGCAGGTCAATCCAAGCTCGACCTGGTGGGATGCCACGGGCAGACCCTCTATCATCAGGGCAACGCCGCTCCTTATTTGGGAAAAAAAATCGCGTGCACATGGCAGACTGGGGAAGGCTCTATAGTCGCCGCAAGGCTGGGCGTGCCGGTGGTCTCGGATTTTCGAACGGCGGACATGGCCGCCGGCGGCAAAGGCGCGCCGCTGGTGCCGCTGCTCGACTATGCCATTTTTCGTTCCGCCAACAAAGGACGCATTGTCCAGAATATCGGCGGCATTGCCAACCTCACTGCTATCTCTGCCGGCGGGACGCCAGATGACCTTATAGCTTTCGATACAGGACCGGGAAATATGGTGATTGATCGGCTGATGCAAATGTTGTTCAAGAAAGATTATGACCGCGGTGGAGCGGTTGCGCGCAAAGGATCAGTGCTGGAGCCGGTGCTTGAACAATCTTTAAACGCCGCTTATTTCAAACTCAAGCCGCCGAAGACCGCCGGGCGCGAGGAATTCGGCGGTGAATACGCTAAGGCTTTTCTTCGCCGTTGTGGCCGGGCCGCCAAAGCAGACGTGATCGCCACTGCAACGGCGCTGACGGCTGCCTCCATGGCGCAGGCGCTGAAAAGCTTCGTGTTGAAAAAGGGCAAGTATCGCGACTGGGTGGTCTCCGGCGGCGGCACAAAGAACACCGCCCTGATGGACATGCTGAGAAAAAAAGCGGAGAACATGGGACTTTGGCTGCGGCATTCAGACGATTTCGGCATTCCCAGCCAGGCGAAAGAAGCCGTGGCTTTTGCGCTGCTGGCCTACCAGACGTTCAACGGTTTGCCGGGTAATGTGCCGTCGGCAACAGGAGCAAAGCGACCGGCGGTGCTGGGGAAAATTTCCTATGTTTAACCGGGCTAACCACAAAGGACACGAAGGAACACAAAGGTGCTTGGTTTCGGCTGGAGAAATTCTTCGTGCTCCTTTGTGTCCTTGGTGGTTAAGGATTTTTTGTTTGTTGCTCTGCGCCTCCATGCTCTCCTGCTCCAAGCGCCCTGACGCGAACACCGTAGTGATGATTATTGAAAGCAGTCCCACGAATCTTGATCCCCGAGTGGGCACGGATGCGCAGTCGGAACGAATCGACGAACTCATCTTTGATCCGCTGGTCCATCGCGACGAGCACTTCAATATGGTTCCCTGGGTAGCGGAAACGTGGGAAATTCCTGATCCTAAAACGTACATTTTTCATTTGCGCACGGGAATCCACTTTCACGATGGACGCCCGCTGACTTCGCGAGACGTGAAGTGGACGTTGGACAGCATTCGGGACGGCTCTCTCACGACGCTAAAAACCACGACATACAAATTAGTAGAACGAGTTGACGCCCCGGACGATGCCACTGTCATCGTCCATCTCTCTGAGCCTGACGGCACGCTGCTTTACAACGTATCTGATGGCGCTTTCGGCATTGTTCCTTACGGCAGCGGCAAGCCATTCAACCGCCATCCCATTGGCTCAGGGCCGTTCACCTTTGTGTCGCAGGACCCGGACACCGAAGTCGTCCTGCAGCGGAATGACGATTACTGGGGCCAGCGTGCTCAGGTTGAGCGTGTCCGCCTGACGATTGTGCCGGACGCGACTACGCGCGCGCTGGAACTGCGCAAGGGCAGCGCGGACATCTCTCCCGGCGGCTCACTTAGCGCGGACATGGTGGGCACTCTCCGTCGCTATCACAGTCTTCAGATCGAACAGCAACCCGGCACTGTGCTGGCTTATCTTGCCTTCAATTTGCGTGACCCGATTTTAAAGGATGTCCGTGTGCGGCAGGCGCTGGCTTACGCCATTGATCGCGGAGCCATGCTGCACTATTTGTTTGGCGACGAAGGCCGGCTGGCGGACAGCGTGCTTCCGCCGCAGCACTGGGCTTACAACGGTGATGTAGCGCACTATACGTATGATCCCGCAAAGGCGAACGCCATGCTGGATGCGGCAGGCTACGCGCGTGGAGCGGACGGGGTGCGCTTTCACCTGACGATGAAGACTTCGACGGAAGAGACGACCCGCCTGCTGGCGGCTGTCATGCAGCAACAGCTGCGCCAGGTTGGGATTGCGCTGGATATTCGCAGCTTTGAGTTCGCCACGTTTTATGCCGACGTGATGAAAGGAGCGTTCCAGCTTTATTCTCTGCGCTGGGTCGGCGGCAATGAGGACCCCGACATTTTTTACTACGCCTTCCACTCTTCCAGCTTCCCGCCCAAACACGCCAATCGCAGTTACTACGTGAACCCGGAAATGGACCGCCTGATCGAGGCTGGCCGCAGCACTGTGGACCAGGAAAAACGGAAACAGATTTATGCCCGGGTGCAGCAGATCCTGGCGCGTGACCTGCCCTATATCAATCTCTGGTACTTCGATAATGTTGTGGTGCATTCCGCCCGTGTGCGGGATTTGCATATAAATCCAGCGGGCAATTACGACTTTCTTGCCACGGTGCATCTGGCGCAATAGCTGCCTCGTGGAAGATAGGGCCGCTCTCTGCCGCCTCGGTGGCAATGGTACTATCAAAGATTCGAACTCATGCAGATCCTTTTCATTGGCGATATATTCGGCAGTCCGGGACGCAAGATCGTGCGTGACCATCTGGGCCATGTGGTGGAAACCAACAAGGTTGATTTAGTGATCGCCAATGCGGAAAATTCCGCAGGGGGGTTTGGGCTCACGCCAGCCATTGCCGACGAGCTTTTTGATCTGGGCTGTCACGTGCTCACTACCGGCAACCACGTCTGGGATAAACGAGAAATCGTGGACTACTTCAACTCCGCGAATGGCGATCCCAGCGGACGGGCGCGAAAGGTTTTGCGTCCGGCAAACTATTCCGAGGGCGTTCCTGGGGTTGGCGTTTATGAAGGCGCAACACGACAAGGCCAGAATTATGCCGTGATCAATCTGCAAGGCCGCGTCTTTATGCACAATTCTGACGACCCTTTCCGCAAAGCCGACGCCCTGCTGGCAAAGATCAGCAGCAAGGTTGTAATCGTGGATTTCCATGCTGAAGCGACATCAGAAAAGATCGCGCTGGGCTGGTACCTTGATGGACGCGTGACGGCCGTCCTGGGCACGCATACCCACGTGCCTACGGCAGACACTCGGGTCCTGCCGGGTGGCACAGCGTATCAGACCGATGTCGGGATGACCGGCCCTTATGACAGCGTGATCGGCGTGCAAAAAGACCAGGTACTGCAACGCTTCCTAACCGGGCTGCCAGGACGTTTTGAAGCCGCCAAAGGTGATCCGCGCTTCTGCGCCGTGCTGATTGGTTGCGATGCGGCTACAGGGCATGCCCATTCCGTGCAGCGGCTGATGCTGGGTGAGTAAATAAAAAAGCAGCCCATTTCGGGGCTGCTTTCTGTTGAAGTTTCTGGTTGTTATTGGCTGGCTTTCTTCTTTGTACTCTTCTTAGCGGCGCGTTTTTTGGCTGGCGTTCTGGCTGCCGGCTTGGCGGCCGGCAGTTCGCCTTTGATCATGGTGAACATGAATGGGTCAGGCGTGTACTCTGAAATTACGCCTATCACATCCACGTTGGCTCCTGCCGCGGGCGGTTTGGTCATGGGTTTTTCCATGGCAACGCGCATGTCAGCCTTGTTGGCGGTTTGGTTGTCATCGCTCACCGCAACCTCAAGCGTGCTCGGATCCGGCACGGCCACAACTTTTACCGGCATCTTCAGCTTGGCTTCGCCGTTTTTCTCTTTTGTCTGGATGAATGCCCAGACTTTATCCGCGGCTTCCTTGTTGGCCGGGGTCTTATCGCGGCAAGAGAGAACCAGTTCATAATCGCTAAACGAAAGCTGGCTTGGATCGTTCTGCTGGACTGCCTGGGCTGCCAGGTCGCAGGGCGTGGGGGCTAGCGGGATGCTGGCGACGAAATTCGGCGGTGGCGCAGTTTCCGTAGCGGCGGTCGCCATGCGCTGGTTCCAGTCGTCAGTGTTGCCGTGGTACTTCTTATATCGAGAGAGAAAATATGGCGACCACGCCTGGAAAGCCTGAGGATTTTGCTTTTGCGCAATGCTAAGGGCCTTTGCGCCGTACCAGAAGCCGAGCGGATTCGATGGATTGGATTCCAGCAGCGCGATCGCCATCTGGTAATTGTTGCCCAGATCATTGGGATCGATTTTTAGCGCTTCCTGATAATACTTCGCCGCGTTGGCGTAATCTTTCTGCTGCAAAGCGCCAAAAGCCGCCGTGCCGGCAAAGATGTTCTCCATCTGGTTCTTCATCTTCTCGTAATCGGCCGGGCTCACGCCTTCAGGATTCTTCCAGTTGGGCAACTCCTGCAAGCCGCGCTCGGCGTCACTGCGGGCTTTGGCTCCGGTGGCTGCGTCCTTGACTTGGCTGCGCTCAAGGAACACTACAATGGCAAGAGCGCGCACATTGTTCGGCTCAATCGTAAGAATTTGCCGGGCAATCTGCTCAACTTTTTGCTGGTTATTGGCCTGCTGATACGCTCCCATGGCCTGCTCCAGCGCGTCAATTTTGACGATGCTGTTGGGATATTGGGCGACAAACGCTTCCATGGCCGCGCCTTTGGCGGCGGGATCTGTGGTATTTAAGGCGGTGATGTAGGCGTTATACTCCGCCGGATCTTTGATTACCTTTTGGCTGGTGGGGACGTTGGCCTGCTGACCCGCCCCTGCGGGCTGTTGACCGGCAGGCGGTTGAGCTGCGGGCTGCTGACCGGCGGCAGGCGGTTGTGCGGCCGGAGGCTGTTGCGCCGGTGAACTTCCCTGACCCCATGCTGCTGTGGTTAGCGCAAGCACAAGCGTGACAAGCACTCTTTTCATTTGAGTTTTGCTCCTTCAGTACATCTCTGCCAGATTTTGTGGCCCGATGCTCCAAGAACGTTTCCCGTGCAGGCCTTGTCTTTTAAGCTAAAAACTTAGAGGCACGGATTATAAAAGACACACCCCACATTTAGGCAAGCCTTACATAAAATGGCACTTTACTGGTCTGATGCAGAGTTGCAGTCGGTAGTTACTCCCAGGCACCGGAGCCGCTGGAATTCCAGCAATTTATTGCTCCGCGCCGGCCTTCGCCCACGCCAGACATCGCCTTCAGGCGCGACAAAACTGCTGCCGGATCATTAAAGGTTAGATGAATCAATTTGCGAGCTACATGGCAGGACGCGGTATCCTGCAAGATTAGACACCGGCCCGGGAAAAACGTTCCGGCAATCAGCGAAGAAGCTTTGAGAGAAAGTTTCTAAAATTAAGGACGGAAAGCAAATGGACCATACTTTGAACGGCAAAATTGCCCTGATAACCGGAGGCGGACGGGGCATCGGCGCTGCTATCGCCCTCAGGCTGGCAGGGCTGGGCGCAACTACCATTGTCTGCGGACGCACGCTCGCCCGCCTGCAACACACGGCGGGACAGATACGATCAGCGGGAGGTCAGGGCGAAGCCATGGCCTGCGATGTTGCCGACTGGAACTCCGTGGCGGCCCTCGCGGATCGTGTAGAAAAGACTTTTGGGCGGCTGGACATCCTGGTCAACAATGCCGGGATCGGCACATTTGGTGGCCCGCTGCATACCATGCCGACGGACAAATGGGACGCCATGTTCAACACCAACCTGCGCGGCGTCTTTTATATGATCCGGGCGTTTGCGCCGATGATGATCTCCGGCGGCGGTGGCGACATTGTGAATATTTCATCGCTGGCCGGCAAGAATCCTGTCCCGAATGGCGCGGCCTATTCGGCTACCAAATGGGGGTTGAACGGACTCACGTATTCAGTGGCAGAGGAACTGCGTGGGCACAAAATCAGGGTGGCGGTCGTCTGTCCCGGCTCGACGCACACTGAGTTTGGGGCGCATGAAGGCAAAAGCCCGGATAAAATGTTGATCGCAGAAGATGTGGCCCACGCGGTGGAGATGCTGGTAACGCAGAGACCGCAAGCGTTTATCAGCGAAGTGCTTTTAAGGCCGACGCAGAAACCGTGAAGGAATCGCCGACATCGCCGTGATCGCGCGTAATCGCCGTAATCTGAAATCAGTTCACCGCAAAGGACGCGAAGGAAGTCGGGATAAAACAGGATCCTCGGTTCACGAAAAAGAATAGGAGCTAAAGCACGAAATCAGGATTAGGAGACTCACTCCTTCAGGGACACCGCAGGACCGCTGCTCTTGTCAGATCACCGGATCACCAGATCACGGCGATCACCCGATCTTCTTAAACTTGCTTTTCCGGAACCATCATCGGCTCTTGCGGGGCAAGTGGCTGGCCGGCATTGGCAGGCACCGGGACCAGCAGAGCTTCTTTGCGATAGACCAAATTGCTGGCGTTGAACGTGGCTAATTCAAAGCCGTGACCGTGCGTGATGGCGTCCGTAGGACAGGCCTCAACGCAATATCCGCAGAATATGCAGCGGTTGTACTCGATGTTATAGACCTTGGCGTAGCGCTCGGCGCCGCTGATGCGCTTCTCGGCGGTATTGTCAGCCGCCTCAATATAAATGCAGTTGGAAGGGCAGGCCGCCGCGCACAGGAAACAGGCAACGCATTTTTCCAGGCCGTTTTCGTCGCGCTGCAACTCATGGAGGCCACGGAAACGCTCCTGAAAAACCGCTCCTTCATTGGGCAGCTTCTTGTTGGGATAATCCTCAACAATGGTGGGAGAAAACATCTCCCGCAGGGTTACGGACATTCCTTTCGCGATGCCAGCCAGATCGCCAAAGACACGAAAGATCGACATGCTCCCAGTATAAAGGGTCTAACCGGAAATTGTGAACCGCAGAGAAACGCAGAAGAGGCCGTCAGGTTCGGTACGACTCAGCTTTGGCCCAAATTGCTCGGCTCATATCGCAATTCCTCACCTGTACCGCCCAGGGTTGTCAGTCCGGCCACCTACACGTCACAACTTTCGTTTCTGTATAAAAGTTCACGCCGTCTTTGCCCAGCGCGTGCAGGTCGCCAAAGAAGGAACTCTTCCATCCGGAGAACGGGAAGAACGCCACCGGCGCAGGTACCCCGACGTTGATTCCGACCATTCCGACAGTAACATTTTGTGTAAATTGCCGGGCCGCGCCGCCGGAACGGGTAAAGACCGAAGCAGCATTGCCGTATTCCGATTGGCTCACAACCTCGATCGCTTCTTTCAGGTCTTTCACGCGAATCACCGAGAGCAGCGGGCCAAAAATCTCTTCCTTGGCTACGCGCGACTCGGGATTTACTCTGTCCAAAATCGTCGGCCCAATGAAATAACCTTTGCCACCAGCAACGGGATCTTTGCGGCCATCGCGCGCAACCACCGCGCCTTCCTTTTCTCCCAGTTCGATGTAACTGAGAATGCGCTTCTTCGATTCATCGGTGATCACCGGACCCATGCCGGTCTTAACGTCGCAACCGTTCCCGACCGTGAGCTTGTCAGCGGCACGCACCAATTCCTTTACCAGCGGATCGCCGATTTCACCCACGGCGATGACAACGCTCGTTGCCAGGCAGCGCTCGCCGGCGCAGCCAAAACCTGAGCCCATCACAGCCGCGACCGTCGATTTCATATCTGCGTCCGGCAGAACGACGGAATGATTCTTGGCTCCGCCCAGCGCCTGCACACGCTTGCCATTGTTGGCTGCGGTTTCATAAATGTATTTGGCCACGGCGCTGGAGCCGACGAACGATACGGCCCGCACGCGCGGATCGGTCAGCAGTTGGTCAACTGTGCTCTTGGCGCCGTGCACCAGGTTCAACACGCCCGGCGGCATTCCCGCTTCCTGCGCCAGTTCAACCATACGCGCGGCGGTGCGCGGAACTTTATCTGACGGCTTCAGGATAAACGTATTTCCGCAGGCAATGGCCAGCGGAAACATCCACAGCGGAACCATGATGGGAAAATTGAACGGCGTTATGCCCACGCACACGCCCACAGGATAGCGCGTGGACCAGCTATCCACCGAAGTTCCAACGCGATCAACTGTGTCTCCCATCATTAATGTGGGCGTGCCGCAGGCAAATTCAATGCATTCAATTCCACGATCAAACGATCCCTGGGCTTCCTCACGCGTCTTGCCGTTTTCTTCAGTGATCAGCCCAACCAGCTCCTGAGCATTTGCTTCCAGCAGTTCGCGAAATTTAAACAACACTTTGCAGCGCTGCACCACCGGCGTCTTGCTCCAGGCGGGAAAGGCTTTGTGCGCAGCGTCAATAGCGGCGGAAATCTCTTCCGGCGTACAGCGCGGGACCTCAGCAACAGCTTCACCCGTGGCGGGATTGTGCTGTATATCCTTTGGGCCGGTAGAGATCACGGCTTTTCCATTGATGTACAGCGGGCAGGATTTCAGTTCGGCGGCGGTTGCGCTGGGCGTCATTAGAGACCTCACTGGATATCTAAATTTTACACCGCAGCGCCAACCAGAGGGGCATTTGCCCCGCGCATCCGCGGATTCAGCGGCTACTTACCAACCCAACAGCCGATTCCTGATTCCTATTCACAATGAAGAAACTTGCTTTGGTGCTTTTGATCGGCTGCACTATCCCGGTCGCGATCGGTCGTGGGCAGGAAAACCCGAATAATTCGCACGATGGCGGCGCGGTGAAAGTGCAGATGCACAATGTGATGTACCACTTCACTGACCAGATAGCAGTTCACCTGATCAATGTTGGCGGCAATCTGGTGCCCACGTCGGCAAGCCACATACCGGTTTTTGATGACAAGAATTCTTTTGAGCTGCAGATTACCGCCGCCGAAATGACCATGGACCCGCAATCCCTGGCGAATGTCCTGAACACACATGTCTTTTCTGCCAAAGACGCGCCGCTAAAGGATATTGCCGTCACGATTGAAAAAGGCCGCCTGAAGATAAAGGGCAAGCTGCACAACAAAGGTGATATCGGTTTTGAGACTGAAGGCCAGCTCAGCGCCACTGCCGACGGCAAGATTCGGCTGCACGCGGAAAAAATCCGAGCGCTCCATCTGCCGGTGAAAGGATTAATGGACCTCTTTGGAGTCGACATCGCCGACCTGATTAAGAATGGCAAAGTACGCGGCGTGCAGGTGGAAAAGGACGACCTGATTCTTGATCCTGGGGAGATTCTTCCTCCGCCAAAAATTTCCGGCAAGATCACAGACATTCATCTGGACGGCAACAATATCGTGCAGATTTTCGGCGAGCCCAGGAAATATCCGTGGATCAAGGTCCCTGCGCAGAACTACATGGCGTATCGCGGCAACAAGCTGCAATTTGGAAAGCTACTGATGTCCGATACCGATCTCGTATTGATCGATCCCGCGCCCAAAGACCCGTTCGATTTTTACCTGGACCGCTACAAAGACCAGCTGGTGGCCGGATACAGCAAGACCACGCCAAGTTTTGGGCTGAACGTTTATATGGTGGATTTCAATAAGCTGAAAAAGGCCCCTGTGCCGGGCAAAGCAGCCAAAAAATCGAGATAAGAATGTAGCTTTCCCGGCGGCAAATTCCGGAAAACAGGAAAATAAATTGCACGCCCATTCGCCCAGTTACCGTTCTTATCCCTGCGGGGCGCTTTTATGCATCGTTTCCAAAACGATTTTGACCCTCCGGATTGCAGGTAGGATGCAGGCAGGCAGGGCAAACGCATCTTAATTCGTTTTGTAAGCTATAACC
>JBARNL010000214.1:0-4798 GCA_049802955.1 Candidatus Angelobacter sp. | reverse complement strand
CTTTTCATATTGTGCAAAATTTTGCTAAGTTGCGCACTACCCTCGGGAAATGAAGCATGTTTAGAACCATATCGGTCGAGCGAAGGCTCACGTACAATTCAATAGTTCTGCTGCTCTTCCTGTCCCTTATGGCACTGGTTGGCGGCCTTGGGCTGGGCATCGCATGGACCATTACTGTCCTGGTGCTTGCGCTTGCCGTCAGTATTCCTTTGACTATCTCAGTAAGCCGCAGTATTACAGACCCCATCAAGAGAGTAGGCAACGCCGCAACCGATCTGAGCCAGGGCAAGCTGTCAATTGTGCTGGAAGACCAGCAGCTACATGAAATTGGCGATCTTCACGGCCGTTTTCGCGCAATCGCCGAATATCTGAAGGAGATGTCGGAATTAAGTTCCGCAATTGCGAACGGCAACTTGACCATCCAGGCTGAACCGCATTCGGATGATGACGTTCTCAGCCATGCTTTCCGTCATATGACTGAAGGATTGAGCGGCATTGTGCGTTCCGTCCGTTCTGCTGCCACGCAGGTTGCCGCGGGCGCTGACCAAGTGGCGGCTGCCAGCCGCGAGACCGCACAGGCGAGCTCTCAGGTTTCCACGTCGATTGACGAACTGGCCAGCGCCATGGCGGAGATGAGCGCGAACGTCAAAAATGTTTCCAAGAACACGCAGATGCAGGCCGGCAGCGTAGCTCAGACTTCGCAGGCGATTGAGAAGATGGCTTCTGGTTTTCTGAGCGTGGCCACAAACGTGATGCTGCTCTGCGATATTTCCGACCGGTCTCGCGAAGAAGTCCGGGCCGGAATGGAAGCCGCCGCAAAAGCCAATGAAGGGCTTAAACAGATCAACACTTCCATCTCTTCCACGGCTGAGTTTGTTACAGCGCTCAGCCAGCGGGCTGAGAGCATCGGCAACATTGTGGAAGTGATCGACGATATAGCGGAGCAAACCAATCTGCTGGCCCTGAATGCCGCCATTGAAGCAGCGCGGGCCGGCGAACACGGTTTGGGTTTTGCCGTGGTGGCCGATGAAGTCCGCAAGCTTGCAGAAAAGTCGGCCCAGTCGACGAACGAAATCAACACGCTGATTCGGAGCATCCAGGAAGAAACACGCCGCGCTGTCCAGAACATGGAACAAAGCACCACCAGAGTTTCCGAGGGAATGAAAACGGGCGCGGAACTCACGCAGGCGCTGGAAAGAATCGGGCACGTGGTGACCGAATTCAATCGGCTGGCACAAGAGGTAGGCACGGCCACCAGCGAGCAGTCTGACGTTTCCGCAAGGATTGAGCGCGCCACGTCCCAATTAAACGAGATTACACAGGAAATCAGCTCGGCGATTCAGGAACAGGCGGATGGCGCGGAATCGGCCGTCAAGGCACTGGAACGAATGCGGGGCATGATTCAGCGGTTCAGCGCCGGCACAGTTCAATTGGCGGCGACCGCTGAGCAGATGACCAAAATGTCGAGGCTCACACTCGATGCAGTAGGCGGGTTCTCGCTTGAAGACGATGGGGCGCGGTCCGCGCCAGTGTACCGGCTGCCAATAGGGGGCCGGAGAGCACACGCAGCAGTAATGTGAGGGAGGTAAAGAAGTGACGGTTAAAACGGTTGGCTATGAAGATCTGATGACGGCAATTGTGAAAAAGCAGATCTCAGTCATAGGTTCCGAGCGGGCAATCTTGTTCGCTCGCAAGGTACCTCAAATTACCGTGAGCAACGATGGCACGGTAGTTGGGGGAAATAAGGCCGCATTGTCCGCTTTATGCCAGCAATATATGTCAGTGGCAAGCGGTGTGGCCAAAATGCTAATGAAATCGGCGGTAGCGCCGCTTCTAAACGGGTCCCCGTTGGACCTGCCAGACGAATTGAGGTGACACTGTGAGTGCAGGATCAGTTTTCTTCGAACCCCATGTAAGTCTCAGCCGCAATGAGAAGTTCGCCATGGTCCGTGAAGGATCTTTGGGATTCGCGTTGGCGCTTGCGCTTGGATTTGCTGCCTCTTTCATTGGGAAGCACGTCAAGGGATTGGACCCGCTGGTGGCGGCCGTGGTGCTTGGAATGGCGACATCGCTGGCCATCAATGCCCGGGAAAAAGTTTATTTTAAGCTTTTGCCCGGAATCATCCTGGCGCAATCGATCTTTATTCCAATCGGCATTGCGCTGTATGGCAAGAACCTGGAAATTAAAGTCATGCTGGCCAGCAATCCCTGGATATTTCTCCAGGTCATCGGCATCACGGCGCTGACTTTCGTATTCATGTTCTGGCTGGGCAAGCTTTTCGGATTCAATGAGCGCATGCGCTACCTGCTGGGCTTTGGCTCGGCGATCTGCGGCGCGTCCGCTATTGCCATTGCTTCACCAATACTGGAGTGCGAGCCAAATGACACCGCAACCGGCCTGGTGGACAATACCATTGCCGCGGTTATATCGATGTATCTGCTTGCCACTTTCGTGCTGCCGCATGTGCTGCCGCGCGATTATGCTGCCGCAGCCGGCGCGCTGCTGCATCAGACCGGCTTTGTGAAGATGGCCCTTTCCGGTGGCGCGAAAAGCCTGCTGGAATTTGGAGTCGTGGTGAAGTCGCTGCGAGTCGTCCTGCTGGTGCTGGCGATACCCACGGTTTCTTATCTGATTCGGAAGCGCATCTACGTTCCCTGGTATCTGATTTTATTCGTGGTTGTGGCGTTCATATTCTCTTATGTACCCATGCCCGTCCAGTTTTCCAAGGGAGTTACCACTTTTTACGAGATCTGTTTCAGCGCAGCGCTGGCCAGCATCGGCATGAACGCAAATATCCTGCATGTTTTCAAGAGGCTGTTCAAGCCGCTTGTGCTTGTGATGCTGGTATTCGTGCTGGATCTGGGAGTATGGTGGCTTACCCGTGGCCTGATTCACTACTAAAAAACAGCCATCCGGCGCCGAGTCTCTGCTAGAACGGGACATCGGCGCCTGGATGAGCCTGCTGGTGAAATCCCAAGCGCAGCCGAGTCGTAATCTGTCACTTCCCTGTTTGTAGATGCGCGATATAGTGAATAGGAAAATTCAAATTGAGGCAGTGGCACAATGAAAGACAATCTTCCTTTTGCTGACCGAAGACGCAGTCACTCGCGAACCCCGTCTCCGCCCACGCGGCATTGGCCCTTTCTTCCGGATGGGAGGCAACACAATCATAACCATCGGGAAAATTATAGCCATTGAGGCTGGATCTGGCAGCACCATCTCTCCAGGTTGAGCCGATCCAAACGTTTATTCGAATATTTGCTTTGGCAGCAGGTTATATTGTTTTCCGCAACTCTTCATAAGCCATTTCGCCGGCGCGAGCGCCGATTTCCCGGGCTTTTTCTCGTGCATTTGCATCAACTTTTTCAGCAATCCGAGCCCGTGTCTCTTCTCCCGAGGCCGGAGCAAACAGTAAACCCACCGCACAACCGATTGTTAAGCCAAGCAGAAATCGCATCTTCTACTCCTCTCATCATTAATGCTTGTAATGAGTGATGCGCGGGGCTTCTGTGACGATGCCATCCCAGAAGCAACTTACAAGCCCGCGGCACAATTCTTTGCCTGAACCAAGAGAGTTATTCCCCTCTACTGCTCTATTCTCATTATGGGTTATCTTGCCAGCTCAGGCACAGTCTCAATCCAATGGAAACTGTTGTATAGATTGGACCTGCTTTGTACGCCAAACACGGCTGAATTGATGGGCAAAAGGTAAGGTGCCCACAATACCTGAGCACCTTCGCAAAAATCGAGACTAAGCAACACGGCGGATGCTTGGGGATTCTGTTTCCGTCCGCTGGGCGGGCAATCTGTTAATTGCCTGTGAACCGCCGATTGCCGCCGCAATCATACCCAGCAGCAAGGCTAGGAAAAGCCAATATCCTGCTGTAGCTACTACACTACCCACAGTAGCAGCGCCTGCGCTGGCCGCAGACGTTGCTGGCGCGACCGTTGTACTGCCGAGCACCATGGCCCCGACGAGAATAGATGTAAACACTGATAACCCGAAGGTGACCAGACCGTGGTACATGCCCACGTGTGAATTCGTGGTGCTGGAAAGGGCAGATGCAGCCCTGCCGGCACAATAAAGCGAGATGATGGATAAAATCACCATCCAGATACCGATCCCCGCGCTCATTCCGCTTACGGGGTGCGCACTGGATGGATTGGCCGCGGAGGCAAAAATTGCCGTCCCAAGTACTCCAAACGTAACTTCAATGGCGAGGAACACAAACGTCCCAGCAAAGATGGCCGGCCAGGACATACGTGTTGCGACTCTACGATCAACATAGCCATCAGGCATGGTTCCTCCTTTTACGGAGCGGCCTGCCCGAACGCTGAATCCTGGCTTGCCGCTTCAATCGATTTATATCGTGATGCGATATAATAATTTAGATTAGAGCACCACGCTTGAGGTTGCCTCTCATCTGTACGGATACATAACCCATGAACATACTTACCCCTGCCGGCCCTAACTGAAGGCGGCTTTTGAACACTCCATTTCCATGTGGTCCTTCAGCACCCGGCGGACAGCGTCGGGCTGCTTGTAGATCTTCTTGAGCATGACAGCGCCGGGCTGCTTGTAGATCTTCTTGAGCATGAAGGAGGGCACCAGCAGCCTTCGCAGGTCGCATCTCGAGATCGCCCATACTTTAGCCTTGCGGCGCGACCTTTCAATTTGGTGAAGTAAGAGCGATTTACCAGCGCTTATTTTGGCCGACGAAGGCCAGGTCACTATTTTTTTGTTCTCATTTCAAGAACACTGGATCACCGTAGCGATTCGATTGAGCAATTCCGGGG
>JBARNL010000213.1:0-5251 GCA_049802955.1 Candidatus Angelobacter sp. | reverse complement strand
CCTTGGCCCTGCATGGATCGCGTACCTGGGCCTCCCTGCATGGATCGCGTACCAGGAGCTCCCTGCATGGATCGGTTTTGTGGAGCACTGGGCGCGGCTGCGCGAGGCGGCGGAGCCGTGTATACGGGACGAGGCCCTGTCTGCGGCGTAATCATTCTTCTCTGCTGCACAATCGGCTGACCCGGTACAGGCTTCGTCGAAGGCGGAGCAGCTGGAGTTCCCTGCGGGCTTGCTGCCAATGGAGGCGTTGCAGGCGGCTTTTGCGCAGCCGCCGGAGGTGGCGTAACCACTACTGCTGGAGGATGTGGGGGCGGAGTGACCACTACTGCGGGCGGAGCGGCCGGTTTTTCAACTGGTGGAGGCGCAACCACTGTCGGCGCAGACGGCTTGACCACAGAAGGTGTAACCACAGCACTTCTTTCCGCTGCCGGAGCAGCCGGTTTGGGCATTACAACGGCTGACTTTTCTGCCGATGGCGGAGCTGCCGCTGGCGTCGCCGTTTTCACGGGCACCGGAGGAGCAGCGGGCGGAGCGGTAGCCGCAGGCGCTTTGGCCGGAGGCGCGGGCGGATGCTGTTGTTGCTGCTCTCGTTCCCTGAGCAGCCTTGCTACGTCGCCAGGCTTGGAAATTTTGGAGAGGTCGATCTTCGGTTTGACCTCTGTCGCGGACGTCCTTTCCCGCGAAGACGACCCGGACCGGGCCGAAAAATGCTTTCGTACCCGTACCGCTTCATCCTCCTCAATTGAGCTTGAGTGGGTTTTTTTCTCGGTCACGCCCACTTCCGGCAAAACATCCAAAATTACCTTGGCTTTTACCTCAAGCTCTCTGGCCAGATCATTGATTCG
This sequence comes from Candidatus Angelobacter sp., assembly GCA_049802955.1. Taxonomy (GTDB): domain Bacteria; phylum Acidobacteriota; class Terriglobia; order Terriglobales; family Acidobacteriaceae; genus Angelobacter. Next base: position 4,406 of record JBARNL010000213.1, on the reverse strand, counting down.
AATTTTCATCCGCTCTCTATTTCCTCCAAATACCTGTTACGCGATCATAATGACCTCACGGTTTTTGCCTTGAATCTCACTACGAAAGTTCTTCTTCCGATTTTTCATCCGGCTTTGCCGGCTCTACCGATGCTGCCTCTGCGGACAGTTCTTCGTGCGTATTCACTTCGGCCACGTCGAGATCAGGCGCATTTTCCGCGCCGGCGCCCGCCGCCGCATCACTGGCTTGCTCTGTCTCAAGCGATTCCGCATCACTGGGCACTGCATTCTCAGCAGCTGCTATCTCGGCTATCGGCTCAACTGCCTCTCCGCCTTCCCCAGCCGCTGTTTCGCCGGCTTCCGGAGTGGCGGCCACTGCGCCTGTTTCAAGGGTAGAGAAATAATTATTCACCGCAATGCTGATTTTTTCCACTGTTTTGGGGCCTACACCGGGCACTTCTTCCAACTGCTCCGGCGTCATATCGGCCAGGGCTTCCACGGTGGAAATGCCCGCCTCACTCAGCTTCCCGATTAACGCCTCGCCCAGGTCAGTAACGTTTGTCAGCGGGGTGGACTGCTGTGTAGTCAGCGATTCCATCTGCTGTTCCACTTCCTGGCGCTTCTCTTCTTCGCTCTTAATATCGATCTTCCAGCCCAGCAGCTTGGCCGCCAGCCGCACGTTCTGCCCTTTCTTGCCGATGGCAAGCGAGAGCTGGCTGTCATCCACCACCACTTCAAGGTGCTTGTCTGACTGGTCTACCACGGTCACGCGGCTTACCTTGGCCGGTTGCAGAGCTTTCTCCGCGAACGTAACCGGATCTTCGTGGTATTCGATAATGTCAATCTTTTCGCCGCGGAGCTCGCGGATAATCGATTGCACCCGCATACCTTTCATGCCGACGCACGCGCCTACGGCATCTACGTCCTTATCGCGCGACATCACGGCAATCTTGGTGCGCTCGCCGGCTTCACGGGCAATGGCCCTGATCTGCACCGTGCCGTCGTAGATTTCCGGCACTTCCGTCTGAAATAGGTTCTGCACCAATTCCGGCGCGGCGCGGGAAACAACCACCGCCGGGCCTTTGGAGTTTTTATCCACTCGCACCAGCACAGCACGCACGCGCTCGCCTACTGAAAACGATTCCAGCCGCGACTGCTCTTTCTTTGACATGCGAGCTTCAGCCCGGCCAATGTCAAAGATCACGTCCGGCCCTTCAATGCGTTTTACCGTCGCGTTCAAAACTTCCCCCACGCGCCCAATGTATTCGTTGTAAACCGTATCGCGCTCGGCTTCGCGGACTTTCTGGAAGATGATCTGCTTGGCAATTTGCGCGGAGATGCGTCCCAGTCCTTCCGTGGATTTAAGGAACCGCACTTCGCCGCCAACCTCGGCGTTGGGATCAATCGCTTTGGCTTCGTCCAGGGAAATTTCAAGCTGTGGATCGCCAATGTCGTCTTCTGACGGGAGAATGCTCTTTACCGCATATACCCGGATCATCCCGGATTCTTTGTCCAGCTCGCCCTTCAGATTTTCCTGGCTCTTTTCCTTCTTGCGAGTGGCCGCAACTATGGCATCTTCCACCGCGCTTACCACAATTTGCGGATCGATTCCCTTTTCCCGGCTCAGGGCGTCAATGACGTTATAAATTTCACTTGCCATAAACTTATTTCTTCCCTATGAATTCCGTCTTGAAACTTCCGATTTGCCAGTTTCCGTCTGTACCGATTCGATGCCCCACCCCCGGTACGCCCAACTAGCATTCCAAAGGACTTACAATGTTCAACCCCGGAGACGTGTATCCAATTCCGGCGATCTCGCTACCCTAAATTTACGTTCGCAACAGCGATCATCTTTTCTGCCGCTCCCCCGGTACCCTCAACTAGGATTCCAAAAGAGTTACAACGTTTAACTCCGGCGGCCATTTCCCCGATTCCGGCGATCCCGCGCGATCACGGCGATTCCGGCGCTCATCTAGATTTCCGGCACCAGATTGGCCTTTTCCACGTTCGCCAGATCAATCTCAAACTGTTGCACTGGTTGAGCGTGTCCCGGTTTCGGTTTTTTCTTGCCCGGAATGGTTTCCAGAATCAGCTTGCCTTCTTCAAATCTTTGCAAACGCGCTTCAAAATGCCTGTTGCCGTTTACCGGCTCGTGCGTCGTCAGCTTTACTCTGCTGCCGGTGAAGCGCCGATAATCTTCCGGCCTCTTCAGCGGCCTGTCCAGCCCCGGTGAAGAAACTTCCAGCGTGTACGACGGGCCACTTACTGCATCTTCTACGTCCAGAATGGTCGAAACATCCCGGCTGACCATGGCGCAATCTTCGTGCGTTACGCCTTCCGGCTTATCGATGGTGATTCTTAAGGTGCGCGCTTTGCCGCCGCCTCGCAGTTCCACATCCACAACTTCAACGCCTTGTGCCGTGGCCACTCGGCCAGCAATTTCGCGAATTGTGTTGAGATCTGCCGCCATCCACTTCCGAGCGTTTTGTTTTGCAGCCCGCTTCTCCCCAAAATAAAAGTGGGCAATCCGCCCACTGGTACGTTCGCCGAATTGGGGACATCTAACCCACCCAGACCACCTTTCGGCCTGAGCCGAAACCAGCTACAACTTCTTAATAATACGCTCAATACCAAAAAAAAACAACGCATCAGCGCCTTTGAAACCGCACCTATTCACGATTATTAAGCGCTTCCAACCCTTTTAGCTACTGGGAGTTCGCGGCCAAGCCTGCCGCCGGACACTTCCAAAAAATGTGCCTGGTTAATCCTTCTTACCTATCAGGCCTATATGATCAGCGCCGGCGTGATGCGTGATGTCAACCGCCTGCGCCACATATTCAAAATCGACTTCCGGATCGCCTTTCACAAAAGCCACCCGATCAACGCGAACCTTAAATATCGCCGTGAGCCGCGATTCCAGAGCGTCCCAGGAGACTTCCTCCTGATTAATTTTCAGCAGAGGCCGTTTGCTTTCGCCAACGTCTTCTAATTGGATGACAATTGGCTTTAAAGGATTCTGCGTCAGCGTTTCCGGCGCGGGCTTCGGGACTAGAGTCTTCTCTCCCCACTTGTGTTCGGGCAAGATGACCATAAAAATGATCAGCAGGACCAATAGAACATCAATCAACGGCGTGACATTGATCTCACACGAATGCGAGCTGCGCGCTCCAACCATCATTGACATGGCTTGGCTCCTTGCGTTGGGCCGACGTTTCCGGCCTTTTTAAGTTTTGCGCGCTGCACTAATTGACACTTCAACAACCCACGATGTTCCCGGACGCGAGAAGTTCCCGGTAAATTCCCTGAAAACAAGAATGGTGGCAAAGTAAAACTGCATCACCCGCGACCTGCCATCCCGAATCCCGAGCCTGAGGCTTGCCGAAGGTGAGCGGTGAGCGAACGGCTCCGCTGCCGTGTCGAGACCAGACCAGAAGCAGATTTCTCGCTCTGCTCGAAATGACAAACTGAAACAGGATGGACGAGATTCGCGTATCTAGGGTTCATTTTCGGGCAAGAACTAAAAAAATCTCTCTGAAATTTGTTCCCTGAGTAGCAGCCTGCCACTCCCATCTCTATCCCGAATCCCGAGCCTGAGCCTTGCCGAAGGCGAGTGGCGAGGGAACGGCTCCGCTGCCGTATCGGGACCAGACCAGAAGCAGATTTCTCGCTCTGCTCGAAATGACAAACTGAAACAGGATGGACGGATTCGCGTATTTCGCGTTCATTTGCGGCCAAGAACCGGATCGGTTTATTCCGAAGTCGGCATGTGCAGATACATGGATTGAAGGCCGATTCGCCCTGGACCCGTAAAGCGGTTCCATACCAACTGGCCGGCGCTGGCAAATAGCCCGGTGCTTAAGCGCTGAAATTGCGTGTCCATGCGGACCGTGCGGTCTTTGTAGACCCAGCCTCCGGGCTCAATGTCAATTTGCTCGCCCGGTTGCAGTGTGACCTCGAAAACGTTGCCGTAGCCGTGGACCCAGACGATCCCATCGTCGGTGTTCGCCGTGAACTGATCAATAAAAAATCCGGTTCCACCCATCAGCATATTGGCAACGCCTTTTACGCGCATGAATGTGTAATCTACGTGCGACGTCGCAGCCAAGAATTGGTGCTCCCGCATCTCAATGCTTTCACCGCGCTTCAGGTGGATTCCAAAAACGTGGCCCGCGCCGTCCCGGCTGAAAGCAATGCGCCCCGGCCCACGTGCCTCAGTCATGAAAACCGGCACGCCGGAGAGCACGCGCTTGAATGCTCCAGCAAGAGATTTAACTCCAATCTGGACAGCAGGATCTTTCCATAGCAGAATATGGTGCTCAAAAAAAACGGGTACCGCGCCGAGTTCTATATGCAATACAGGGACTAGTTCGCCTTGAATGTGGTAGGTAACGCCGCCGAAACTTTCATCGCGCGCATTGGTGGCAAGC
>JBARNL010000212.1:0-3405 GCA_049802955.1 Candidatus Angelobacter sp. | reverse complement strand
AAGCAGAACGGCCAGGGCAAGATCATTACCTGCGAGCCGGATAAGGAAGTGTTTGCCAAGGCGAAGGAAAAAATTGAAGCCTCCGGGCTGAAGAAGTTTATCGACTTCCGCTGCGAATCCAGTTTGGAGACGCGCGTTACCGGGACCATCGACGTGCTTTTTTGCGATTCGCTGCCCGAACTGCGCGAGCCTGAAGTCCGGCACTTTCTACCACTCATCAATCCCAATGGGTTGATTCTGATGCACGACGCCAGCTCGCACCTGAAGACTGTCCGGGAAGGCGCCAAGCGGATGGAAGATGAAGGACTGATTTCAGTGGTGTTCCTGCCTACGCCGAGAGGTTTGGTGATCGCGCAGAAGAGGGCGGGGAGGAAGTAGGTGTGAGCGCCATGTTACCTCTGCACTAACTGGACTAAGAGTTTTGAGCATGTTGCCGGGGACTCCAACCTGGCAACGCTTAATCGGGACATGAGTCAATCTGGACATGAGTCAATCTGGACATAAGTCAATCTGGACATAAGGAAGTCATAGCGTTGGTATAGGGCATATTGGGATGGGCATAAATGCGATCGCCAGTAGAGAGCTTCTCCAGCATTCTCGAAATCCAAATTTCCGGCTCATCAGGTGCCTATACCTACGGCGAGGATTTTTCGGAACTTGGAAGGCACATGTCTCGCTGAAAATAAATGGTCGGATTTAATAGACGATTTCCGAACTTTTTTGCAGCAGACCGCTCAACTCGCGTTGCGCCGCGATTTCCCCATAATTTAAGGGTAATGGCGAATTATCGCCAGTTATAGGAAGCTGGCCTTCCTGCAGTCCTGTTTATTCTGAGGTTTGTGCAGCTAATTGACGCACGGTAGCGCGTAAGGAATCGAGCTCACGTTGAAGTTGCGTCATCCGACTGATGTGGGCTCCCAATTCCTGGTAGATATGGTCGACGCTACGGTCAACGTGCTGTAGTTGCACAGTCATCTCTTGGAGATTCTTAACTCCTCCCGCAGGACCCAGGGCTCCTACCAGTCCCCTGGCGCCAACTCTGCCTCTCGGCCCCTGCAGTCCATGGAAACCTTTTTTGCCGGTTTCACCCTGGGGCCCCGCTGGTCCAGCCGGTCCGGGAATCCCACGTTCTCCCCGTTGGCCCTTCTTGCCTCGAGCGCTTTTGGCGGTTCGCATTTGAATTTTCCTTTCTGGAGCCATTCATGTTCCAGTTGCCGCGGAACAACCTCATAGAAGGACCTTATAAAAGGAACTTCGCTTCGCTGCTCATTCCCGGCCAGCTATTTGAATGGTCCACCGCGCACGAGCCAAAGAATCGCGGAGAGACATCGATTCGAACGAGACATCTTAGCATTAGATGCATTAGATGCATTCGTAACTGTTGAACAGGCGATTACACCACCTGTCCCTGAAATCGGTTCAAAAGTGCTGGATGGTATGTTTGCAAGCCGTTGAGATCACGGGCCGATTTGAATTGGTCGGCCTTAGTAGGCGACTTTCGAACTTCGTGCATACCGAACGGTCAGAAAGACAGCTCCTGTGCACTTAATTATTGGTGTAATGGCGATGTTTCGACAGTTGATGCTCAACCAATCGGGCAACCCGCCCCGGGTAAATCAGTTGGATTCGGGATCAGCACAGAGTTCAGCGTGCAGTTTTTCTGCCAGCATTCCAGTTTTGCGGGTTGCTTGAAACCACGGTGTGGCGACAGCAACAGACGGTATTTGCGCTGAGGGCGCGCACAAGCGCAATACTCCTAACAAGAGCGCTGCTTGAAATATCCAAACCAGACGAATGCCGCAGCAATCCACCAGATCGCGAACTCTGTCACGGGCCCGCCGGCGGAGACAGAGTGCCAGACGAAGGGAATGGGGATCAGCGTATAAGAGATCGCACACAGCAATGCGAGCTTGCGCCGGGGCAGGCGCGTGAAATAGACGACCCAGAGGACCGCCGCCAGGCTCCAGTCAAACGCCGCGTGCCAGGGACCGCTGCGAAACCCAAGAGAGACAAGATGGCCCTGGGTGAAATCAAAGGACAGCGGGCTGAGCGTCAGGAACAGGCCCACGCCGAACAACCACGTGCGCCGCCGCAATCCCCAAAGGACGCTCTCCAGGTCGCGTTTCTTCCTTTCCGGGCTGGCCGCAATGGGCGTGGCGGCCCGCAAAGTTTCGAGCGGCGCAGCCACGTTGCGCGCAATGCGCTCAAAGTCGGGATCCTGGCGAAAATACTCCTCGACCAACGCCTTGGTATCTCCGCTGGCTTCGCCCGCGAGATAAATCGGCAATAAATCCGTGACCACTTGCCGTGTAACATTCATGGTTTTACTCCTGCGGCGGGAACGACCTCCCGCCATGCCTTCCTGGTTTGCATCAGCTTCAATCTTGCGCGATGAACCTTCACTTTTGCGGTGACCACCGGGATTCCCAGCGTCTCCGCGATTTCCTCGTATGGCATTTCGTCGAGCGTGCGCATGAGCAGCACCGTGCGGTCCATCTCCGGCAGTTGCTGCAATGCCGCAAGCACCGCGCCCACTTCCGCGCTCTGCTCCAGTTGCGTCTGCGCGCTGATCCGCGTATCGGGCATATTCTCGTCAAGCTGCGTGTGGCGCGACGCCCGTCGCAACAAATCGATATATGTGTTTCGGGCAATGGTGAAAAGATAGCTTTTCACCGTTGGCTGGCGAATGCGGTCAGCCGCCATCCACGCACGCATAAACGTGTCTGAGGTGATCTCATCCGCCATCGCCAGATCACCGCACAAATAGAGCGCAAATCGGCGGACATCGCCGGCATAACATTCGTAGAGGCTTTCGATGTCCGTCATCATGATTGCTACACACTTACGGGCGAACACTCGAAAGGTTACATCAAAGGAATCCCGCCGGCGTATCCCGCAGCATGACGTTTTGGGTCGAATGCTTTCCTCGCGGAAAAGAGGTCGTTCTTGCTGATGCTACTGCCTCGGAAGAAGATAAACTCGTCTGTTAGGGTTGGCGAACTCGGCCTATACACCCATGACCGCAATGTAAAGCCGCGCTCTGACAGATCAGTTCAAAAGTGTGGGATGGGTCTTGTTGCAACCTCCTTGAGACAACGGGGCGAAATGTATTCGTCGGACGGGCAGATTTGATTAGCGCGAGCAAGCTCGCGCGGCCGCCCCCCTCGCAAGCTTCTATTCGCGCGCCTCCGCTGCGCTACGCCGCGATTTCTTTGGGTGCTCGCGGTCGGCAGTTCGAGATTCTGCCGCTTTGAGACTAGTTTTTATTGAAAAACAAAGAAATGATCGGGACGGGCAGATTTGAACTGCTCAGGACCCTCGCAAGCTTCTATTCGCGCGTCTCCGCTGCGCTACGCCGCGATTTCTTTGGGTGCTCGCGGTCGGCAGTTCGAGATTCTGCCGCTT
>JBARNL010000211.1:0-1832 GCA_049802955.1 Candidatus Angelobacter sp. | reverse complement strand
GCGTTGGCCGCTTCTTTCATGAACGCCGAATCCACAAAAATGAACACACGCCGGCGAGCTTCCTGGGGCTTGTAGCGTGCGGTCTGGATCACCTGCCGCACCTGGTCAACTTTGATCATCATCTGCGGCGGGTCAGGTGGCACAACCAGAACATCAGGATGGGTTTGCACCAGGATGCGGGTTTCGCGCTTGTCGGTCTCGCGCAGCCCTTCGCGGGCTTCCACGGCTTCTGCAAACCGGCTTTCCAGATCTTCCGCCTGGCCAATGCGAGTGCAGTTTGAGCAGACGCCGCAGAAATCCGGCAGGCCATCGGTCATCCGAGGCTGGAGGCAGTTCATGGTTCGGGCCACCATCAGCGCCAAGGTGTACTTTCCTGCGCCTTGCGGCCCAGCCAGAATTACGGCGTGGGGAAAGCGATCGCGGGCCAGCATCTCCCGCAGCTGGCGTAGAGTCGCCGCATTGCCCTGAAAGTCAGAAAAAGGCATGCAGCCATTCTAAACAGAAAAAGTTGGGCTTTCTGCTTTATCCATAATTTTCAGCAAAGTGTAAGCTGCTGAAAATAATGCACATATGTTCATTTATTAAATTTCTCTTATTTTTTCCGCCAACCCTATATTTCCGGGATACCTTCTGACTCTACTACTACAGAAGCAGGCTCATCCGTCGACTGCTAAATAGGTGGATATGGACCCGGAAGCCGTATCCACCTAGTAATTTTTGGGGGCTTCTTCAAAACGTTCTCTCCGCTTTTCCGGTCACCATCCCTGGAAACATCCACCGCTCCGAAAAATCGATTAGCTTTTTTAACAGACCTCTAATCACTGCCTAACAAATTCCGTCCATGATTGCGTTCAAGGGAGTTCCCCGTCCCAATTGAACGCGTTTTAGAGGCTGTCATCTTCACCCTCCAAGGCTCCCCCACGAGAGGTGTACTGTGGTCATCGAATTAGTGGAAATGGCATGGACCAAAGTTTTCCGTTGCCGTCATAAAAAGTGCACGCCGGTCATTACATGCCGCAAGGGCCAGCCACGGTCAGCCGTGGCCGCCATTACCGGAACTTATTTTGTGTGCCTGGGATGTGGGAAAGAGTTTGCCTATGACTGGGAGAACATGCGGGTCATCGATCCCGAGTCCGGACGCATGAAGCTTCTGGCTGAAAAGGCCACGGAGATGTACGCCGGCAAGTAACCGGAATCTGGACTTAGAATTTTCCGTTTACCAGCCGTAGCTGTCCGTGATTGGAAACCGAGTGTTTTGTGTCCGAAGACTTTTGTGTCCAGGCTCTGCGGATGGAATCCGCCAGGGCATCGCTGTCGCCATGGCTGGGGGCTGGCGTGGACGTTGTGGCAGGGAAGTGAAGCACTCTTACATTTGAGCGGCCGTTTGAACGGTCATTCTGGCTGCGCTCATTCTGGTTGCGCTCATTCTTAGGCATAAGTTTCCTGTTATTCATTCAGATTATTCATTCAGAAATGTAGATTTGTTCTCGATTGGCCTTCAGGCGGCCTTTTCCGGTCTGCTTGTAGAGCTCTGCGTTTTTTCTTTTTCCTTAGCGGAAGTATCTTTCGGGGCATGCAGAGTTCTGGCCCCGGCGTTCAACTCCAGCGTTGAACGCACCATACTGCCGCTTAACTTAAAGCCGTTGTTACGAAGCTGCTGGGCCCGAGCCTTAATCCTGTCCGATGTAACCTTCATACTTGAAATTCCTTTTTTATGAGTCCAGAGGGCTGTTAGTTATTGAAGGAACAAAAGACTATCGATAAAGAGTTAGAAGCGATTGCGAAAAAAAGGATGTATTTCTAAGGTTGATTGCCTTAATACGACTCAGGTC
>JBARNL010000210.1:0-2863 GCA_049802955.1 Candidatus Angelobacter sp. | reverse complement strand
CTGGGTGAAGGTATCTGCTTGGAGCTTTCCCCAATAAAAAAGCCACCCGCAAAGGTGGCTGAGATTCTTCAGGTTTTTGTTTTTTAGGGCCTAGTGGCACCGGCACTCCTGCCGGTGACGGTTTTCTGATGGACTGACTAAAATTGTGGACCGCAGGCTGGCCCCCCAATCAAGCCCGGTGTTGGCTTGATGAGGCAGAGAAGCTGCGGGACTTACTTTAAAAATAGCCGTGGAGCGCAGCCGCCCTCGGCTGTGTTCAGTCTCTAGTAATTGACATCGAATTCAGGTTGGAAGAAATAAAGGTAGCTAAAACACAAAAGCCAAAAGCTAAGAGCTTTCTTTTTGGCTATTTGCTAGCTGCTTGCGCCTTCGGCCGCTTTTTCGCACACCACGGCGACCTATCTAATGGCGGTGTGTTACGCAGGAAAACGCATCCTTTTTCAAGGACGCACTTCCAGTCCACTAGAGGCCGCGGAAGCTGGGGCCCAAACGGTAGGTCACAGTCCACAGGGTTGCAGGCCTTTTCGGGTTTCCCCCATCAACCAGGCTTTTATTGCCCGGATGCTAATCCGCCGGCGCCGCTCCCGTCAGATTCAGCTTCAATATCGCACAGAAAAGAAGATGTTGTCAATAGACAAATTTTGGCACAATGTCTGATAACGCGCAGCGTTTGTAAAGCCAGCTTGATTATATGTCCCGATAACATGACTGGATCGTGCCGCTTGGGCAACCAGCAAGAAACAGAGCGCCCGGAATGAAAAGATCTCCCTTCGCTGGTGTATCTTGAGATTGTGGCACCTGTAGATTCAGCGACCCGGCGAACCATCTTTCACGTCGATATGGATGCGTTCTTTGTCTCCGTGGAAGAGCTGTTTAATCCCGCGCTGAAAGGCAAGGCCGTAGTAGTTGGCGGACAGCGCGACGAGCGCGGCGTGGTGTCGGCCGCGTCGTATGAAGCGCGCAAGTTTGGAGTGCATTCCGCCATGCCGTTGCGGACCGCGGCAAAGCAGTGTCCGCACGCCATTTTTGTCGATGGCCACATGGAGCTTTACCAGGAATATTCACAAAAAGCCCGCGAGGTGCTGCATGATTTCTCTCCCGCCGTGGAGATGGCGTCCATTGATGAAGCCTACCTGGACATGACCGGCACGGAGCGCCTGCATGGGCCACCATTGCTCTCCGCGCACAAGCTGCACAGCCAAATGAAAGAGCGCACCGGGCTGAATTGTTCCATCGGTATTGGCAGTTCAAGGCTGATGGCCAAGATCGGTTCAGATAAAGCCAAGCCCAACGGCGTCCTGTATGTTCTGGCCGGAAAGGAGCAGAGTTTCCTGGCGCCGCTGGATGTCGGGAAAATTCCCGGCGTGGGCAAAGTCACCAGGGCGCGGCTGAACGATATTGGAATTGTTTATATAGGCGATCTTTTGAAGGTAGAAGAGAAAGTTCTGGAAGAAAACTTCGGCAAGTGGGGCCCGGCGCTGGCCGGCAAGGCGCGTGGAGAAGACTCAGGCGCATGGTTTGAAGGTGAAGTAGGCGATGAATGGCAGGCAAAATCCATCAGCCATGAACATACCTTTGACCGTGATACAGCCGACCTGGGCAAGATTGAGCCCACGCTGGCGCACTTGTCAGAGAAAGTTGGCCGCCGACTGCGCGAGCAGAATTTTATTGCCCGCACGCTGCAACTCAAGCTGCGCTATTCAGACTTCACCACCATCACGCGCGCGCATTCGCTCGCCAGCCCAACGCAGATGGACACGGAAATTTTTTCGGCCATCGCAAAACTCTTCCACGCCAATTGGGAGCGGGGACGCGCCGTGCGCCTGCTGGGCGTACAATCCTCAAACTTTGAAGACCTGCCGGAACAAATGGACTTGCTGGACGGCGACAAGAAACAAAAATGGGCTCGCGCTCTTTCCGCGTCTGATCGCCTGCGCGATAAGTACGGAGATTCCGCAATTTTCCTGGCCAAGACCATGGGCGGCAGCTTCCGCGAGCGCGTGCATGAGAATCCGGCGGAAAAACCGGACAAGAAGCGGTAGCGTAATCAAACATTGCCTTACGCGCTCTTCTCCACCAGTTCCTGGGCTTCCACCAGTTCAGGTTTCAGCTTCATGGGCAGCCATCCGCGAACAAGGATATACAGCACAGGGATGATAAACAGGTTGAGGAACGTGGAAAAGATCATCCCTCCGAATACCGTCGTTCCCACGGAGTGCCGTCCTGCTGCGCCCGCGCCGCTGGCGAAGACCAGAGGCAGCACGCCCAGAATGAAAGCGATTGAAGTCATCAGGATGGGCCGCAGCCGCAAGCGCGCAGCTTCAATGGCGGAGTCCACAAGGCTCAGCCCGCGATGCTGCAACTGCTCGGCAAATTCAACGATCAAGATAGCGTTCTTACTGGCCAGCCCGATCAACATTACTAATCCGATCTGGCAGTAAACGTCATTTTGCAGGCCGCGCATTGACTGTGCCAGCAGCGCGCCCAGTACCGCCATGGGAACGGCCAGAAGAATAATGAATGGCAGCACAAAGCTTTCATACTGCGCGGAAAGCGTCAGGTAAACCACCAGGAGGCCAAGGCCAAAGAGCATTACGGTCTGCGCGCCGGATTGAATTTCTTCCAACGAAATTCCGGTCCACTCAAATGAATAGCCCTGATGCAGAACTTCTTTGGAAATATCTTCCATGGCTTGGATCGCCTGGCCGGAGCTGTAGCCGGGAGCTGCGCTGCCATCGATTTCAACGCTGCGGAACAGATTGTAATGGTTGATCACGCTGGCATTGGTCCCTTCTTTCACCGTGACCAGGTTATCCAGTGAGATCATGCGATTATCGTCGGACCGCACGTAGAACTGCCGCAG
>JBARNL010000209.1:0-3170 GCA_049802955.1 Candidatus Angelobacter sp. | reverse complement strand
GCCGCCGGGAGCGCGAGCAGTGGCGCTGTCATTCTTTCAGAGCAAGCAGCATCATGCCACGCGCATCATCTACTCGGCTTCTATCGTCACTCTGCTTGCCGCCACGGGAGTGATGATTTCCTGGATGGACGGCTTCCGCAAAGCCTACGGCATGGCCAACACCTGGAGTTTCTGGCGCGAACGAGCGATCGCTCTTTATCTGGTGCTGTTGGCGCTGGTGCCTTTGGGTTTTGCCACCATCCTGGTGGCTTTCGGCACTGAAGTAGAGAATTGGATCCAGAGCGGGACCATGCACTTGTTCAAGCCGCTGATCCTGCTGGTATGGGATGGCGTGCGCTGGGGCATCGCTCTGCTTACAGCAATTGCGTTGACGGCCCTGATGTATCACCACGGACTGCCCAAGACACAATCCTGGCGGCGCGTCTTGCCCGGCGCGGTAATGGCAGCGGTGCTCTGGTTTCCGGCGACAGTACTGTTTGGCTGGTATGTGAGGGTCTATGCCACATACACGGTGGTTTACGGATCGCTCAGCGCGGCCATTGCGCTGTTAGTCTGGCTGTATATCGTTTCCGTGATCGTGTTGCTCGGAGCGGAACTGAACGCGCAAGTCTATCCCAAGCTGGCGGAAGGCGACGCCACGGAAAAGAAGGTGTGAACGAGTGACGGCTGTAACCAAGGCGCTGGAAACGGGCATTATGCCCACAATGAGAAAAGCCAAAATCGTATGCACCATAGGGCCGGCCAGCGGCTCTGAAGCGGTGCTGCGCGATCTGATGCGTCTGGGCATGGACGTGGCGCGGCTTAATTTTTCTCATGGCACGCATGAAGAGCACGCGCGCATGATTGACCGGCTGCGCAAAGTTGCCGATAAAGAAAGCCGCACTGTCTGCATTTTGCAAGATCTGCAAGGGCCCAAAATTCGTACTGGGCGGCTTAAATACCGGACGCCGATAGCGATTAAAAGCGGAGCGCGCTTGACCATCACGCCGCGAGACATTGCCGGCACGGCAGCGCTGCTTTCCACTACTTTCAAGACACTGGCTAAAGAAGTGGAGCCAGGCGCACGCGTGCTGCTTTCTGACGGGTTAATCGAGCTGCGTGTTACGGCTTTGCGTGGCGATGACGTTGAGTGCGAGGTGATCAACGGCGGCCTGCTGGGTGAGCACAAAGGAATCAACCTGCCCGGGACTGTGGTGAGCGTTCCATCGCTGACGGAAAAAGACGAAAAAGATCTGGAGTTCGGCCTAAAGCACGGCGTCGATATCGTTGCGGTTTCTTTTATCCGCACGGCCGACGATGTGCGCCTGGTCAAGCGGCTGGTGCGCCTGCACAACTCTGATACATGGGTCATTGCCAAGTTGGAAAAGCCACAGGCCATTGATCCGGCAAATCTGGAAGAAATTCTTGATGTCGCCGATGGAGTGATGGTGGCGCGCGGCGACCTAGGCGTGGAGATGCCGCCGGAAAAAGTGCCCATAATCCAAAAGAATGTGATCCGTCGCGCGGCGGACTGGCGCAAGCCCGTAATTACAGCCACGCAGATGCTGGAGTCGATGATAGAAAACCCGCGGCCCACACGCGCCGAGGCCAGTGATGTGGCAAACGCTATTCTGGACGGCTCAGACGCTGTGATGCTGTCAGCCGAGACAGCCACCGGAAAATATCCGCGAGAAACCGTGGCGATGATGGCAAAGATCGTGTTGGAAGCGGAATCGGCCAAAGAAGAGCCGATACAAAGACGCCGCCAGCACCGGCAGCTTTCCATCTCAGAGACGATTTGTGAATCCGTGGCGCACGCCGCACAAGACCTGGAGATGAAGGCCATCGCCGTCTATACGGAAACAGGAACAACAGCGCGGCTGATTTCCAAGTACCGGCCCACTGCGCCGATCTTTGCGTTTGCCGCAAATACCACTGTCTGCGCGCGGCTCAATCTGATGTGGGGCGTGTCACCGCTGTCATGCGAGATGACGCCCAATGCGGAAAACATGGTACACAAGGCTCAAACTTATCTATTGCAAATGCACGCGGTGCAACCGGGAGACATAATTGCCGTGGTTGCGGGAACACACAGCAGCAGCGGATCAACAAATTTTATGCGGCTGCACGTGGTTGGCACGGGTGCGCACCCGATGCAGGTCCGCGAAGAGCGCCGCAAAGCGCCGCGGATGAAGCCGGTTGCGCCGGTGGAGAGACGAAAAAGATAATCGGCGCAGATTTGCAATGCAAATGTAGCGGATAAAAAACCAGCCGCGATTTACGCGAAAAAACGCCAATTTGGAACATAGGTGAAAAGCGGTCTTTTGTCATAGCGCCGGCGGATTGGAATTGCCTCGCCATCTGGTTCAGCACAAGGTACCATAACGGGTTTTCTATTTTGGAGTTTCAGCCGTTTCCCATTTCCAACAGGAGCATTTATGGCGATTCATCGATGCAAGCTGGCATTTGCGTTTCTTCTTTGGAGTTTCGTGGCTTCAGGGCAAACCAGCGTTACCGAACACCTTAGTGTTGATGCCACTGACGCGCCGCGCAACATCCTGCATGCCACGCTCACCATTCCCGTGACCTCCGGACCGGTCACGATTGTTTATCCCAAGTGGATCCCCGGAAATCATCGGCCTACGGGGCCGATCCAGAATTTTACTGGGCTCCATTTCAAAGCCGGCGGCAGAGAACTGGAATGGCAGCGCGATCTGGAAGACATGTATGCCTTTCACTTGCAGGTTCCGGCAGGCGTGACCGAACTTCAGGCTTCGTATGACACAATCACCTATAACGGCAAGAGCTCGCTGGCTTCCAGCAAGGTGCTGGATCTGCTGTGGAACCAGGTTGTCCTGTATCCCAAGGGCCTCACAACGGATTCGGTGCAGGTAGCGGCGTCCGTGCGGCTGCCGGAAGGCTGGAAGTTCGGTACCGCGCTTACGCCCACGCAGCAGAACGGACGTTCAGTGGAGTTCCAGGCCGTTTCACTCACGCGGCTCGTTGATTCGCCGCTAATCGCGGGTTCAATTTTTCGCCAGGTACAGATCACTCCTGCCGGTGAGCCGCTGACCCACGTAATCGATATGGTAGGAGAAAGCGATGAAGCAATTCAGATTACGGATAAAGACATCGCCAGCCTCAAGCAGTTGGTGGCCGAAACCGGAAAACTTTTTGGTGCGCGGCATTAC
>JBARNL010000208.1:0-1987 GCA_049802955.1 Candidatus Angelobacter sp. | reverse complement strand
AGCCGTTCGCCTGTCGTGGCCGTCAGCGCGCTCAAGGGCACAGGGTTGGACGAACTCAAGCGCGAAATCATTCGCCTGGCTGCCGACGTGCCCGCCCGCGATACTGAAGCGCTCTTCCGGCTGCCCATTGATCGCGTGTTTACGATGAAAGGCTTTGGCGCAGTTATTACCGGGACACTTATAGCCGGCAAAGTAAAAAAAGATGAAGAAGTCGAAGTCTTTCCTGGCCGCAAACGGGCGCGTGTGCGTGGCGTGCAGGTCCATGGCAGCACCGCGGACCAGGCCATTGCCGGCCAGCGTACCGCACTCAATCTGGCCGGCGTGCAGATGGAAGAGCTGGCCCGTGGCATGACGCTGGCTCTACCCGGAGTCTTTGAATCCACGCAGAAGTTTGAAGTCCAAATCTCTTTGCTCAAAGACGCCAAGCCGCTTAAGAATCGCGCCCGTGTTCACTTCCACGCTTTCACCTCAGAGACGATTGCCGAGGTGGCTCTCCGTGGCGTGACTGAACTCAAACCGGGAAGCTCTGCTTTCGCGCAACTTCGCACTACCGAGCCTCTGCTGCTTCTTCCCGGCGATCGCGCTGTCCTGCGCCAGTTTTCGCCGGTCATTACCATTGGCGGCGCTGTTGTGCTGGATGCTTTTCCTATGCCGCGTCAGAAGCAGGACGCCGTGCAGCGTTTCCTGCAGACACTTTCTTCCGGAAACCCGCAGGAAGCGCTGCTCGCGCGGATTACCAGGCGCGGACATGAAGGCTTATCCTTGGCGGCGGCTGTGCGCGAAACCGGATTGAAGCAGTCAGTCCTGCAGCCGATGATCGCCGCGCTAATACAGCAAAAACAAATTATCCAAGTAGGAGAATTCCTGCTCTCTGCGGATTCCATGCAGAAAACTCGGGAAAAACTTCTTGCCTCACTCGAGACTTTTCACAAAGCCAACCCGCTGGTTGGCGGCATCAGCAAAGAAGAGCTGCGGGAGAAGTTGGGGCTGCACCAGACCGTGATCGAAGCCATTCTGGCCCAGCTCACGCGCGACAAGAAGGCCGAAGTAGCAGGGGAACAGGTCCGGCTGGCGGGCCGTGGCGTGGAATTGAAAGGCGAAGAAGCCAAAGCCAAAGAGCAGATAGAAAAAGCCTTTGCCGATGCCGGCCTCAAAGTGCCACTGATGAAAGAAGTGCTCGAGAAGCTTCCCGTGGACAAAACGCGCGCGCAAAAGCTGGTAACGCTCCTGCTCCGCGACCGCGTGCTCATCAAGCTGGCGGACGATCTGGTCTTTCACCAGACAGCACTCCTCACCCTGCGACAACTCATCGCCACGCAGAAGGCCAAAACGCCAAAAATCGATGTCGCGACTTTTAAAGACCTGCTCGGAGTGACTCGGAAATACGCCATCCCGTTGTTGGAATACCTTGACCAGCAACGAGTTACTCGCAGAGTCGGAGACGAAAGAATTATTATTTAGGCTTCTCTTTATCCCGGGCGTAGCGAGGGGACCCTATCGCCACCAAACTTATCAGAGCGCAGGAAGTGTGATCGATGGAGAACGAAATATAAATAGCTGGGAAGAATTTGAAAAACAAGTGAATGATTTGCGCAAGGAGCGGATAAGTCGAATAAGCTTTTCAAGTCTTTCTTGCTCTACTCTGAAGGAAATTTCTGAAGAAAAATATGAAAACCCTCCTGATCGGCGGCAGCGGTTTTATTGGCCCATCAACAGTCACAGCCCTGCAAAACCACGGACACCAGATAACAATTTTTCATCGCGGCAAAACCAGCGCACCGCACGGCGCAGAAGAAATTCTTGGCGATCGCCAGTTTCTTCAGGACCATCAGCCCGAATTCCGGCGGCAGAAGTTTGATGTGGTTGTGGATTTTGTTCTCAGTTCCGGCCGCCAGGCGCAGCAATTGATGGATACTTTTCGCGGCATCGCAGGCCGCGTCGTCGCGCTCAGCAGCATGGACGGATATCGCGCCTGGGGCGTTTTTTA
>JBARNL010000207.1:0-2897 GCA_049802955.1 Candidatus Angelobacter sp. | reverse complement strand
GTTCAATGGCCCCGGTCTTGGACAGCTAGGCTCTTATTTGCTGGTGACGGTGCTTGCCTGTCTTGGGTTTGGCTCGATCTTTCTGGCGCTGAGCTTGATCTTTAAAAATCCGATCATCCCCGGAGTGGTGGTGCTGTTGTGGGAATCCTTCCATGCCGTTGCGCCATCGCTGCTGCAGAAGTTCAGTGTCACGTTTTACCTGAAGCAGCTTTCGCCGGTCACCATTCCGCCCGACGGCCTCATGGCGCTATTCACGGTAATGGCTGAGCCGGTTTCGCCCTGGCTGGCGATTCCTGGATTGCTACTTTTGAGCGCGGCAATTCTGGTCTTCGCCGCCTACCGCATTCGAAGGACCGAGATCAGCTATCTGGCCGATTAGGGTTCTGGTAGTAAACCATTCGTCTCTACGTCATTTGTGGGATTGAGAGTAGTTAAACAAAGATGTAATCTATCTGCCGTGGTTCCAAAGTGAGGCCGCTATGTCACTTCGAACAGCCGCTCTTCTGCTCATCGCTTCCAGCAGCATCTTTCTTTTTTCCCAGACACAGGCTCCAGCCACTCCGCCACAAACTCCGCGCCAGGCGCTTATTGAAATAATCACTGGTGGCGGGCAAGGCGCAATGAAACATCTTACCGTCGAGATGCAGAAGAGCCTGCAGGGAGACGGCAATAGTGGTTCTGCACCGCAATTGGCGACCTTTGATCAGATAAAAGCTGCATCTTCAGAGTTCCAAGTCTTTGACAGTGGACAGGTGTTGCTTAGCGCGAATGATCCCAAGAGCCATGAAAAATTTGAAGTCCACGTGGATAGTGACGATCTGA
Source organism: Candidatus Angelobacter sp. (assembly GCA_049802955.1). Taxonomy (GTDB): domain Bacteria; phylum Acidobacteriota; class Terriglobia; order Terriglobales; family Acidobacteriaceae; genus Angelobacter. The sequence goes on along the minus strand of JBARNL010000207.1, from coordinate 2,075 downwards.
GCGGCGACACGGACAATATAGATATTTCCTTTCACCAGTTTCGCGATGGCGTAGAGACGGACGTGCCATATGCGACCATGCTCTCGCGCTTTACGGTTGGAATGAAGAAACAAGAAAACATCTGGCGGCTGAACGAGCTTTCTATTGACATCAAGGTCCCTGTAGGCGATCCCAAGCTGTTGGAGAAGTTCGGCAACGGCATGCCAGGAATGTTTGGAGCCAAAGTCGGCGTCGCTTCAGGCAGCCAGCCGGCAAAGCCCAGAGACATGCCGCCAAGAGAAGCAGTTATGATGCTGGCCTTTGCAGAATCGAGCTTTGCCCGCAGCCATCCTGATACCGGATTTACCTGTACATTAGCTGACCTCGCCAAACCCAATCCGCTAAATCTGGATGCGCACATGTTTAGCGGTGAACCTTATCACGGATACAAGTTCATTTTGAGCGGATGTCAGGACAAACCATCCGGCAGTTTTCACCTGATTGCCGAGCCGGTCGCGCCGGCGTCCGGAGCTAAAGCGTATTGCACAGATGCGACCAACAACATCCGCAGCAGTGACGATGGTTTAGGAGCAAGTTGTTTGAGTTCAGGTAAGGTGGCATCGTACGGAACAGAAGAAGAGAGCGTTGGGATCGATACAGGAATCCACGTCACGCAAAAGCCTTCTCAGAAATAGGCTTACTTTTGCAAAAACGGGTTTGTCTCGCGCTCTTGACCGATGGTCGTAGTCGGTCCATGTCCCGGAACGACTTCCGTCTCATCCGGCAGGGCCAGTACTTGCGTATGCAGTGAGCGCATGATTTTATCCATCGATCCACCAGGCAGGTCTGTGCGGCCGATGCTGCCGGCAAAGAGCGTATCGCCCGCGATCAACTTTTTTTCTTCTGGAAAATAAAGACAGATACTGCCTTCCGTGTGTCCCGGCGTGTGAATCACGCTTGAAGATATCTCACCGATCTTCAACACGCGGCCCTGGCCAACTGCTTCATCCACCTGAACGTTACCGGGTGGCCGCATGCCAACCCATGCCGCCTGCATATCCAGCATCTTCAGCAGGGCATGATCGTTCTGGTTCATAAGAATCGGCGCATCGGTTGCCGCTTTAAGTTTCATCGCGCCGCCCACATGGTCTATATGCGCATGTGTAATCACAATCTGCTTGAGCGTGAGTTTTTCCTGGCGCAGTATCTCAAGAATGCCTTCAATCTGATCTCCGGGGTCGATGACCATTGCTTCGTGGGTTTTCTCGTCGCCAATGACGGAGCAGTTGCACTGCAGCGGGCCCACCGGAAAGATTTTGTGGATCATACCAATATGCTAATTGCAGAGGGCGTTCCGCGGCCAGCGCCGCGGCAGTAGATTGCAAAACCTTGGCGTTCGGTACTGACAAAGCAAAAGCCCCCCGTAGGAGGCTCTGCCGAAGTGAAAGCGACGCTACTTTTTCGGCGTTTGAACCGGGGTTGGAATCTTGTCCATGATTGAGGATGATCCGTGCAGACTCGTCATATACGTCAGCGCCATGGACGTTACCATGAAGATAATGGCGCACCATGTGGTCAGGCGGGAAAAGACCGTGGCCGTGCCACGCGGGCCAAATGCGGTCTGGCTGCCCATACCGCCGAAGGTAGCAGCGATATCGGCGCTCTTGCCGTGCTGCAGCAGCACCACCACAATCAGTACCGCGCAAACAATTACATGAACAATAGATATTAAAATGCTAAGCATCTGTTTATCGAAAGTCCTTTCAAAACTTGGTGCGGAAGGGGGGATTTGAACCCCCACGCCTTTCGGCGCCACCCCCTCAAGATGGTGTGTCTGCCAGTTCCACCACTTCCGCTCTGGGCCTGTTTGCACCCACAAGCGCAGAAGCGCCGGATGGGAGAAAAAGGAAATTTGATTATAACAAACTCTCTTTGCCTGACCTAGAAGCCGAATAGCTCTGTGCGGGTCTTTTCCCCCTCGGCTGGCAAGGCGATGCAATGCGATGTGGATTAAAAATTGATTGGTTCAAAGCCTGGATTCGAAAGTGAAAGGAGAGGAAAAAGTTTGGTGTTGGCGGAAATGAGAGGCCCACCTT
>JBARNL010000206.1:0-2625 GCA_049802955.1 Candidatus Angelobacter sp. | reverse complement strand
GTCCAGGACCGCTTGATCAACCGCTTTGATCTGCGTGCCCGCTATGGCAAAAGCACGTACTTTGAAGCGCGCAAAAAACTGGCCAGGTTCACAGAAATTGAAGAAGACAAAAAAAGCGGCGTGATCACGCTCACCGTCACCGATTACGAGGCTAAAATGGCCGCGCAAATAGCCAATGCCTATGTTGATGAGCTGAACCGGCTGGCTGTGGACCTCAACACCTCTTCAGCCCATCGCGAACGCCAGTTTCTTGAGGAACGTTTAGCGACCGCAAAACAGGATTTGGCCCGCGCATCGGCGTCGCTGAGCCAATTCACCACCAAAAATTCAATGGTCGATCCCCAGAATGAAGGCCGCGCCGTGATGGATGCAGCCGCTCGCATGCAGGGTGAGCTAATCGCCAGTGAAACCGAGCTAAAAGGGCTGCAGCAGATTTACTCTGACGACAATGTGCGAGTGCGCATGCTCAAGGCCCGCATGGCGGAATTGCGATCGCAACTTAAAAAGCTCATTGGCCAAAGTCATGTTGACCAAAATAATGACGCAGCCGCGCAAGATACCGGCGGCTGGTCCGCTCCGTATCCTTCCATGCACACGCTCCCGGGACTTGGCTCGCGCTATGCCGAACTTTATCGCGAAGCCAAGATTCAGGAAGCGGTTTACGCCTTTGTAACCCAGCAATTCGAAATGGCAAAGATTCAGGAAGCAAAAGAATTGCCCATCGTCCGCGTTATGGACGCGGGAGTTGCCCCGGAAAAACGTTCAAGCCCTATCCGCAGCCTGATTGTTGGCGGCTGCGTTTTTGGGGCATTTCTTTTGGCGTGCCTGTGGGTAGTAGGTAAGTATCGCTGGCAGCAGATTCCGGTCGACGATTCTTACCGGCTGTTGGCGGCTGATGTTGCAGGAGAATTCCGATCTGTCGTTGCAAAGTTTCGGCCCAGAACAAGATAGAAGCAGCTGTTGGACAAAATTCTGAGTAGGAGTATTCATGGCTCCCGGACACGAAGGTCGAGAATGGGAATCTCACCAGCAGGCGGACCGATCCATAAGAACGTATTTTCGCGATCTCGCCGGACTAATCCCTCAGCTGCCATACAATTCCATCACTAGAATTGTCTCCATTTTTCTCGATGCTTTGGCAGAGCAGCGGACCGTCTATGTCTTCGGTAACGGCGGCAGCGCTGCCAGCGCATCGCATCTGATGTGTGACATCAACAAAGGGGCCAGCGGACCCAATGCCGGAAATCGTCCCAGGGTGATGGCGCTAACCGACAACGCTTCGCTAATCACAGCCTGGGCCAATGACTTTGGATACGAACGCATTTTTTCCGAGCAGTTAAAGAATTTCATCAAGCCGCGCGACGTGGCTTTCGCTATCAGCACCAGCGGCGATTCTCCCAATGTTTTGCTGGCGCTGGAGACGGCCAAAGAATACGGGGCCATGACTGTTGGCTTGGGCGGATGCCAGGGCGGCCAGATGAAGTCTCTCTGCGACATGTGCGCCATCGTCGCCTCAGAAAACGTTCAACTGGTTGAAGACCTGCACCATGCCATGATTCACTCGATTTTTGTCGCCGTGCGGGAAAATTTGCTTGCCAGAAACCAAAAAACGCCAATGGCGCGGGCGGCATCTTTTTAGGGGCTCTGCATGAAGATCGCTTTTGACCTGCGGAGAATCGGCAATCCGGGTATCGGCCGGTATATGAAGTGCCTGGCCGAGTCCATCATGGCGCAAGCTCCCGAACACGAATATCTGCTGATTCTGCCGCCGCAGAGCGAGCACCTGATTCATGCGCCGAACGCGCAAAAACTTTGCACCGGCCTGAAGTACTATTCTTTTCGGGAACAAGTTGAGCTGCCGCGAATTCTCAGCCGTGCAAAAGTTGACCTGCTCCACTCCCCGCATTTTCTTCTGCCTCTGATAAGGCCATGTCCCGCTGTCGCCACCATTCATGACGTAATCTATATGGCTTGTCCGGATGATCTGCCATCGCTCGCCGGACGCCTTTACTATCGCACCATGATGCACGCTTGTTCGCGAACGGCCACGCGCATCATCACGGATTCCGAACACTCCAAAAATGAAATCGTTCGCTATCTGAACGCCGATCCGGCGAAGATTGAGGTTGTTTGCCCGGCTGTGGATCCGTTTTTTCAAGCTGGAGTTGGTCCCGCAGACGTCGCTTCAGTGCGTTCCAGATTCAGCATTGACCGCGATTACTTCTTGTGCGTGGGCATTTACAAGCCACGCAAGAATCACGCGGAGCTGTTGAAAGTCTTTCAGCTCCTGTTCAAAAGTCGAATTCAGTCACAGCTTGTGAGTGCCGGGCCCATGGGAGAGGGCAAGCCGATTCTTCAACGCCTGGCGGCTGAACTTGGCGTTGCCGAATACGTTATTTTCACCGGCTTTGTAAATGATGCCGATCTACGTGCGCTCTATTGCGGCGCTCGCGTCTGCGTTTGTCCTTCGACTTATGAAGGATTCGGTTTTACCGTGCTTGAAGCCATGGCCTGTGGCACGCCGGTGGTCTGCTCATCCGCCACATCACTGCCGGAAGTTGCAGGCCAGGCAGCGCTCTACTTTGATCCCTATAACACGCATGAGATGGCTACTCAGCTTTTCCG
>JBARNL010000205.1:0-3977 GCA_049802955.1 Candidatus Angelobacter sp. | reverse complement strand
CCATGGGAGAGGGCAAGCCGATTCTTCAACGCCTGGCGGCTGAACTTGGCGTTGCCGAATACGTTATTTTCACCGGCTTTGTAAATGATGCCGATCTGCGTGCGCTCTATTGCGGCGCTCGCGTTTATGTTTGCCCGTCATTGTATGAAGGATTCGGTTTCACCGTGCTTGAGGCTATGGCCTGTGGAACGCCAGTGGTTTGTTCTTCTGCCACCTCACTGCCGGAAGTTGCAGGCCAGGCAGCGCTCTACTTTGATCCCTATAAAACGCATGAGATGGCTACTCAGCTTTTCCGTGCCTATTCCGATGATTCCGTCCGGGCATCTCTGATTGCGGATGGACGCGCCAACCTTCTCCGCTTTAGCTGGGCAGAAACAACCCGGCAAACACTGGCGGTCTATCATCAGGCTCTGCAACTGCCATTGCCAAAAGCGGCCTACGCATGAAATCCGCCGGTAATCACGGTTTAGTGAAAGTAGCGTTCGACGCGTCTGCGCTCAAACCGCAATATAACCACCACGGAATCCAGGTGTATACGCGCAACCTGCTGGCTGCACTCCAGCGATTAGCCTGGTTAAGCGGCATGGAAATTCGGCCATTCTTTCCTTCACCAAGAACGTCCACTGTTGCGGGGTTGGCCGAGCAGCCAGGTTTCCATCCCCGCCAATCCGGCTTAATGCGATTTGATCGACTATGGCGTTACGGCGGAGCAACTGCGGCTGCTTTCCTTAGTGGCGCGGATATCTTGCTGAACCCAAACGGCGCTTCGTTGCCCATCAACGCTCTGCTGCCGACCGTAAGCACCATCCACGATCTGACTCCCATGGTGATGCCATGTTTTCCCCGCCGCACTGCTTTCTTTTTGAAATTCCTGCTGGCACGCTCCGCGAAAGCGTCAGCCGCGATTATTACCGTGTCAGAAAATTCCCGCCAGGATCTGATTCGCATTTGCGGCGTTCCCGAATCGAAAGTTCATGTCGTGTATGAAGGCTACGACGGTGCACTCTTCAATCCCATCCCACCGGAACCATTATTGCTTGAGCAATTGCTTGCGCGCTTGGGCATCAATCGGCCGTACATTCTCCATCACGGCGCAATCCAGCCAAGAAAAAATCTACCTCGGCTAATCGCAGCTTACCGGCACATGCTTGCCGGAAATTCGCAACTCGATCTCGATTTGGTACTGGCTGGCCCTCTAGCCTGGCAGCATCAAGAAACGGTAAATGCCGCCAGATTCCATGAGGGCGGCACTAGCAAAGTGGTTATGACCGGTGCGCTCAATGATGGCGACTTGTCTCTGCTGTTGCGCGGCGCTGCACTCGAAGTGATCCCATCTCTTTATGAAGGCTTTTGTCTTCCCATGGTCGAGGCGATGGCCTGCGGGATTCCCACAATCGCAGCCAACAGCTCCTGCCTTCCGGAAATCTCTGGCGGCATTTTGTGCTATTTCAACCCTTATTGCGCTGAAGACATGGCGGCCTGCATGGAAGCGGTTTTGCTTTCCCGTGACTTTCAAGCTGAACTTGCCGCCCGGGGCCGCGAACGTGCACAGAAATTCAACTGGGACCTGTGCGCGCAAGAAACTCTGGCTGTAATTGAGCAGGTTGCGCGCAGGCGAGAAGTGCATTCCCGCGCCGCAGGGGTCGCGCTGTGAGGATAGCAGTGGATTCATGGACGCTGGCCAGCCGCTTTCGTTGCCAGGGCACTTATGTCTACACGCAGAACCTGCTTCGTGAATTCAAGAAGATTGCTGGTCATGATGCCGGACTTTGTTTTTCGCTCTTCGCCTCAAGCAGGAATGGCAATGACGCTATCCACATTGTGCCAGAAGACCGTTTCGAGCTTTGCCCATCAGCGTTGCTCGATCATGATCGCGTGTGGCGCTTTGGCGGCGCGGGCTTGTCAGCGTCTCGGTCTCATGCCGACGTACTATTCATCCCCACGGCAGCCACTTTGCCTTTAGGCCGGGTGCCTGCCGTTTGCACGATTCATGATGTCACGCCCATCACTATGCCCTCACATTCGACTATCGTTAGCGCAATGCAGCGTATCTTGCTCAAAGGCTGTGCCCGGTTCTCCCGAACTATTATTACTTCTTCAGAATGCTCAAAGAGGGATATCGTCGCGCACCTCGGGGTGACTGAAGAAAAAGTTGTCGTAGTTCATGACGGCTGCGATCAAGATCTCTTCAACCCCGATCCACCTGACATGGCAGCGCTAGCCACGTTGCGGACGCGTCTGGGAATTGCCAAGCCATACCTGCTTCACCACGGAACAATTCAGCCTCGCAAGAACCTCAAGCGCTTGATTGATGCTTTCCACCTGATGCTGGCGAACAATGCAGACTTGGACTTTGATCTTGTCTTACCTGGGCGTCTTGGCTGGGCAGCCGACGAGATAGTGAATGCCGCCACATCCAGCGGCGGTCGCGGCCGCGTAATCTTTGCCGGCATTCTGGACGACGATGATCTGGCACTGCTGATTAAAGGCGCCAGTCTCGCGGTTGTGCCTTCGCTTTATGAAGGCTTTTCATTGCCTATGGTTGAGGCTATGGCATGCGGCGTGCCGACAGTCGCCTCGCGTACGTCATGCCTGCCGGAGATTTCCGGCCACGCTCTTGCATACTTTGATCCCCTTTCTATTGAAGACATGGCGGCGTGCATGGTCGCAGTGCTGCGCGACTCTGACTTACGCTTGTGCTTGCGCGAAAAGGGAATCAACCGTTCACGCGAGTTTACATGGGAACGTTGTGCACGCCGGACGCTCGATCTCCTAATGGAAGCGGTGCGGGCAAAACGTAATTGAACTAGATGAACCATCCAACAACATCACGAGCGATTATTCTTGAGCCGCCAAGTTGGCGAGCGGAAGCGCTGATTGTCGGGATAGTCATGGTTTTGGCCGCCGGCGCTCTTGTGAGTTCTCTGGCTCTGCCGCTGGCCGCCGGCGGAGTGGTGTTCATACTCGCTGCGATTCGCTTTAAGCCTTTACTGCCATTTGTAGTCTTTTTTTTACCGGTTACGCCGTTCATCAATTGGGACTTTCCCATACGCGATCTCAGCACATTGGTGCGTTTCAGCTTCTTTGCCGGCGTTCTGCTGTATCGTGCGACACATAATAATGATCTCCGGAACTGGCTCTTCAACGGCTGGCTGACGCGCGCGATGCTAGGTTATCTGGGAATAGCCATTGCATCGGCAGTTGTATTCAATCCACTCACGCTGGACGCACAGCGCGAGTTAATGCGCTTAATATCTTACATTTGCTTCTACTATGTCGTTATTGATTGGTGCCAGGCTGAGGACAACACTCGGATTTTGTTGAAAGTCTTACTGGCTTCAACCATCGCTGTCGCGATCTTCGGGCTCTGGCAAGCGCTGACGGGCGGGTACACTGCGCTTTACGATTTCCTTTATCCAGTTCAGGAAGAAATTTCGCAGATACCGGCGTGGGAAGGTCGCATCACGTCTTTTCTTGAGCACTATAACGGCCTTGCCGGATACCTCAATCTGGTGCTGCCGTTCTGTCTGGCATTTGCGACCGGCGGCACTGATCCTGCTCTTCGCACCCTGAGCAGATGGTGTCTTGCTGTTGCGGGCATCGCGCTTTTGCTCACGCAGAGCCGCGGCGGCCTGCTCGCTTTCGTCGTCATTCTTCTGGTACACGTGTGTTTTTCTTCGCGGGATCGTAAAACTCGGATACGACGAGTTGCACTTGTGCTGATTGTCTGCCTGCTGGCGGCCGCAGTAGCGGGATTATTCTTTCAGCGGCTCAGTGAGATAGATGACTTTACTACTGTCTCTCGTCTGGCCATCTGGGGCGGAGCTTTCACCGTGTTCGCCCAATCGCCTTTGTTAGGCACAGGCTTCGGCAATCTCCGGGCCCTCATGGGCGGCCTCTTAAATCTGCCTGACGGCTGGACTGGAGACGCTCATAATTTGTACCTGGAACTCCTGGCGGAAACCGGACTGATAGGC
>JBARNL010000204.1:0-1552 GCA_049802955.1 Candidatus Angelobacter sp. | reverse complement strand
CTGTATGGCTGGTACAGACCGGGTTTTATTTTTTTTGCATTTTCAGGGGCTAAAGCCCACACAACTATTGATATAGCGGCACGGCTGAAGCCGTGCCCTGGTACAAACCAGGAATCGGTCAAGCTCTGCTTCAATAGCGACAGAGGCCATTTGCGGACTCTAAGATTAGCCGCGCTTCTCTGGCTATTCGCCATATAATATCGGGTTACATGGGGAGAGACAAACCAGATTTTCGGACTTTGAATGGCGACTACTGACCGTATTCTTGATCGCGGAATGCCCGCCAGCATGGATGCAGAGCGCGCGATTCTGGGCGCAATCCTGCTGGACAACTCGGCTTATCCCCAGGCCGCGGAGCATCTTCGCGCGGAAGATTTTTCTCTCGATTCCCACCGCCGTATTTACCTCCGCATGATGGAGTTGGCTGAAACCGGCAAGCCTGTTGATTTTGTTACTCTCACGGAACAACTAGGACAGCACAAAGAGATTGAATCGGTGGGCGGCGTGGCTTACGTAACGTCGCTTACGGACGGGCTGCCGCGCGTCAAGAACATTGAGCAGTACGTAAAAATCGTCAAAGACAAAGCGCTCTTGCGCGGGCTGATTCACGCGGCCACCAGCGCCATCCAGCAGGCGTATGAGCAAGAAGCGCCGGCGGAAGAGATCATCGACACGGCCGAGTCGGCGATCTTCAAAGTCGCGGAGCAGCGCATTGGCCAGGGCTTTATGGGAATCCCGGAGATCGTAAAGCTCTCGTTCGGCTCCATTGACAAGCTGTATGAGCAGGGTCAGCGCATCACCGGACTGGAAACCCATTTTGAAGACCTGGACGGAATGACCAGTGGCCTGCAAAAATCCGATCTGGTGATCATCGCGGCACGCCCCTCGATGGGCAAGAGCGCGTTCGCCATCAACATTGCCGAAAACGCCGCCGTGCGCGACAACAAAGTGGTGGGCGTGTTCTCGCTGGAAATGTCGCGTGAATCGCTGTTGCTGCGCATGCTCTGCTCGCAGGCCATGGTGGATTCCCACAAGCTGCGTACCGGCTTTCTGAGCCGCGACGATTACAACAAGCTGGTGACCGGGCTGGCCGCGCTGGTGGAAGCGCCGATATACATTGACGACACGCCGGGCATTTCAATTTCCGAAATGCGCGCCAAGTGCCGCCGCCTGCAACAGGCGCAGGGCCGGCTGGACCTGATCATTGTTGACTACCTTCAACTCGTCGCGGGGACACCCACCGGAGGGGGCAAGCGCTATGAGAACCGCACGCAGGAAGTTTCCGCCATCTCGCGCGGACTGAAAGGGCTGGCCAAGGAGATGCGCTGCCCGGTGGTCGCGCTCTCACAGCTCAGCCGCGCACCGGAAAGCCGCACCGGAAATAACCGTCCCCAACTGTCTGACTTGCGCGAATCCGGCGCCATTGAGCAGGACGCCGACGTGGTGGCTTTCATCTTCCGCGAAGAAGTCTACAAGCCAGACGATCCCGACCTTGAAGGCAAAGCGGAGTTAATTATCGCCAAGCAGCGCAACGGCCCTACCGGCGTGGTGA
>JBARNL010000203.1:0-6654 GCA_049802955.1 Candidatus Angelobacter sp. | reverse complement strand
CGCGACATGCGTACTACAGCCTGCGCGCGGCGGGGCTGGATGAGTTCCGCGCTACCGTGAAGCCAAACTGGGAACTGGTGCTGAAAGACCAGCTAAAATCCGATCCTGTGAGCGCACAAGCCGGGCTAAAGCTGTTGAACGGACTGCACTTTTCCATGCTGCTGGACCAAAGCGACAAAGTGACAGTGACGCACCACACGGATACTGCGCCTTTGAATGAACAGCAGCGCCAGGGCTTTGACCAGATTTATTCCGGCATGGACCAGGCCATTAACGGCTTTTTTACCACCTGGGAACTCTTCATGCTCAACTCGCCGTTCCCAACGGCCGACAGTGACTACCAACTGGAAGATATGGGCACGCAATATCGGCTTTCCTACAAAGATGGCTCATCGGACGTGGTAACCATGATGAGCAAGAACCTGATCATTACCGATATTAAGGTTAATTCGCCGGAGTTTAACAGCTCAGTGCGGCCGCAATTTGTGCACACGGCGAAAGGATTGGTCCTTACAGGCTATGACGCGGATTACAAGCCGACGTCAGGACCCGGGGTGGTAAAGCTGACACTCAAGATTGATAACGCGCCGGTAAGCGGGCTGCAATTACCAAGCAACCTGGTGCTGGACAGCGTGATGGACGGCGCTCCAACACACATGGAATTGGCACTTTCTGAGCTTGAAGTAAAAAGCCACTGAGGTGCGGAATGGCAGCGAGGGAAGCAAGAAATCGGAAAAGCATTCCGCTGAAGCGGCGTGGGACCGGTCTTTGAAAATCCGAAGTCAGGGAAAGTCAGGAATTGGTCGTGAGCGCGGGTGCAGGCTGAAAATCGCCAATCTTCACGATGATTCGTCCTACGCCCATCAGGTATGCGCTCTGGTGGGTTCCGCCCCAAGCGCCGGCTGGCCCTTGCACATGGATGAGCCCGTGTTTGGGAATAATTCCGGCAGAATTATTCGCCTTGGGGCCCTGGCCAAATTTATAGAGCCAGTATGGTGCGTCGACAATGGCAGAAAAAGGGACGTAGTAGCCTTCGGGCATTTGCCTGGACTCCAGTGGGGGAACCAAATCTTTTTACCACAGAGGATACGGAGCAGCACAGAGAAATCCATGTAAGATGTGGAACGTAAAAGTGACTGCAACAGAGACTTTTCGCAGGCGAGGGTGCTTGGCGCTCCATAGGTTTTTCGCAGGCGAGGGCGCCTATGCCATAAAGAAGCTGTACAACGCAGAATGATTCAGGCTAGTTCGTCTGGGTGAGATTCAACATACGCAAGAGCTTTTTCGGCCATCTGGCGTTCGCCGTTGTAGCTAAGTTTGGCGGAAGCATCGGCCAGCGGCAGCCAGTAGGCGCGACGGACTTCATGCCGCATGGCCGCGGTGACATTATCGATCTGGCCGGACTGATATTTTGTGAGAAAGAATGACACAACCTTGAACGCCTTTTCATTGCCGGCCCATTTGCGTACGTACACATACTTTATGTCGCCCAGTTTAGTGATGAGCGCGGCCTTGAGACCGGTTTCTTCATGGACTTCACGCAACGCGGTGTCCGCCGGCTTCTCCCCTGCATCGACGTTGCCTTTGGGCAGGGCGACAACATTTTTGCGGTCTTCAGGCTCGCCTTCGCGTCCCGGCTCAATCACGGCCACCCACCACTGCTTTTGCATGTATCGCAAAACCAGCGCGCCAGCGGAAAATTCTCGCAGCATCTTGGTCAAGAGAGTATCTGCGCGATCATCAAAAATGCGGTTAAGCAGGCCATGTTTAGGGCTTTCTTATGCCGTTTCGGAATTTTGAGGTTACCAACGTTATCAGAAGTTGTCTCGGGATTAGCCGAAAATAGAGTGAAACTAACAGTTAACGTTATGGTCTAACTTACTGTGCAAACGCTTGCCGGTAACCAGCATCTTACGATAAAGGTGCAATCTGGTTGCGGCAAGTCCCAGGCTAAGGAGCGCCGTTGAAGAATCCGCTGAATAGAATCGTACGGTCCGTCCGCGCTCTGGGACGAGAGCTTGCCCGCCAAACCGTTCCTGAAGCACCGCTCGTTCAGCCGCCACGGATTCCCAAAATCGGCATTGCGCTGGGCGGAGGCTTTGCCCGCGGCCTGGCCCACATTGGCATTCTAAAAGTCCTGGAAGAAGAAAATATTCCGGTGGATTTTATCGCCGGCACAAGCGTTGGATCCGTAATCGGCGCAGCTTATGCCAGCGGCATCAGCGCCAAGGAATTGGAAGAGGTGGCGGCGCTGGTCCGATTCAAGGATTTCTCCCGCTGGACCTTCTCCCGCTTCGGTCTCTTCAGCAATGACAAGATGTCAATCTTCCTGCACAAGATTTTGCGCTGCAAGACTTTTGAAGAATTAAAGATCCCACTGGCGATTGCCGCTACTGACATTATTACGGGCGACGCAGTGGTCTTTACCAAAGGCGACCTGGTCGATCCCGTACGCGCCAGTTGCGCGTATCCAGGAATGTTCCAGCCGGTAAGGATCGGCGGGCAGCTGCTTGTGGATGGCCTGCTGGCGCATTCAGTTCCCGCTGCTCCACTGCGCGATATGGGCGCCGAGCGCGTTATTTCCGTCCATCTGGCGGCGCACTGGCTCAAGCCCGGCGGCCCGCGCCACGTGTTTGACGTGATTGGACAGTGCTTTTCTATTGCGCAGGAACGGATGTGCGGACCGTGGAAAGCCGCGTCCGATATTGTGCTGCAGCCGGAGATCGGCGAATTTGCTTATGATGACTTTGTTCGCGCTCCGGATTTGATCCGTTGCGGTGAAGCGGCCGCCCGCGCCGCTATGCCGGAAATTCGCGCATGGATGCCAGCCCCTGCGGCGATCACCGCTCCTGCGCCGCAACCGGCACTAAATCCGGCCATGGTTTCGCAAGCGGATTGGCAGTCCGCCACGCAGCCCACTCCTTTAAAGACCTAAACCAAAAACCTACAGCGGAATAAATGGGAAATGCGTTAGAAATTCGCCTTCCGGTGAAAAGATTTCAACCACCAGACGGTCTGTGATGGCAATATTTCCAGCGTTGATGTTAATGCGGTAAACGCGTTCGTCAGACGGGACATCGGCGGGCACTCCGATCATCTCAATGGATTGTGGCGCAATTTCCCGCGCTTCCAGGCCGTGATAAACGCGGACACGGAACTTCAGGTGGAGCAGCAGTTCCTGCGGATCGTCAGGCAGCGCCACGGACGTCATCGGCCCTTCAAGAAAAATCTTCTTGAGCGATGCGGTAATGCGAAAACTGAAGTGCTGAGGAAATTCTTTAATCGTGTTGCCATCAGTAGAAACAAGCTTCGCGTGCAAGCCTTCCGAAACGTGCTGTGCGCCTTCAAGTTCCGGGCATTCGATCAGCCCGATGAATGACAGAGTGGCCTTTGATGGTTTTAACAACATCACGTCATAGCCGGCAGGGATATTGGAGCGCATGCCCGGTGTTGGCTTGAGCGCGTTTCGGGCTGGCGCGGCAAGAGCAAAACCGGCAACGATCAAGAGAAGGCCATTTAAAACAATTCCTCGGGGATTCATGGCGGCTCTTTCCGGCTTCCGGCGTGTGGCCTGAAACGGCCCGGCATGATACACAAGAAGCTCACCTGTTGAGACAAGAATCGAGAGAAAAAAGATGCTTCGCCTCCTGTGTTTTACTGCCCATCCCGATGACGAAGCTGGCAGCTTCGGCGGAACGCTGCTGCGCTGCGCCGAACGTAGCATTGAAACCTACGTCATTTGTCTTACGCCCGGCCAGGCGGCAACGCATCGGGGCACGGCCAAATCAAATGATGAGCTCTCCGCCGCCCGCCGCCTGGAATTCGAGGCTGCCTGCACGGTATTGAAAGTGAGCCGCGGGACCGTGCTCAATTATCCTGACGGAAAGCTTGATCGCCAGGATTTTTATGCGGTAGTTGCCGATCTCACTCGCCGCATCCGCGAGTTGCGACCTCACGTGGTAATCACAATGGGGACTGAAGGAGCCATCACCGCGCACCCAGACCACTACATGGTTTCTATTTTTGCCACCATGGCATGCCACTGGGCCGGACGGACGAACCGTTTTGCCGACCAACTGACAAATGGTCTTGCGCCTCATCGTACGCAGAAGCTGTATTACGCCACCGCGCTGTTCACCATGCCCGACCGGCAACCAGTTTCCCTGGCGCCTACAACGGCAATCCTCGAACTAACGCAGCATGAGATTGACGCCAAGATTGCGGCTTTTAAACTTCACACTTCGCAAGCGCCGCTGTTTGGATTCTTTGAAGCGACCATTCGCAAACGCGGCAAGATGGAAGTATTTCACCTGGCCAACAGCGTGAAGCCGCAAAAGATGGAGATGGAAACGGATTTGTTTACGGGGGTTGAGGAATCGCCGTGATCGCACGTGATCGCCGTGATCGGAAAGCCTAATCTAACCGCAGAGACGCGGAGGCGCGGAGAAAAACAGGTATCACGCACTTGAGCCCGTCAATTTCGACGGGCCCATTTTGGCTTTGCTAATTGATAATTGCTTCATTTTGCCAACGGCTTGATGATCTCACTCAGCACGTCCGGCTTTGATTCATCGCGCACCAGGTGAGCGTATTTTTCGCCATCGTGATAGTTGAGCGTAAAAGTTTTAAAGTAATCGCCATTCATCACCAGCAGTTCCAGGTTCGGCCCGTTTCTCTTCCCTGCTTTGAGCGCGTCGCGCAGAATGTCGGGATCGAACTTTCTGCCATTCACCGCTACCAGCGTGGTTCCGGGCGCAATTCCGGCCTTCCATGCCGGACTGTCAACAATTACGTCACGAATGCCGCCCTTGTCATCGAGCGAGAGCCCGATGGAGAATCGAGCATCCACGGCATTGCGGACTTTCTCCATGGCTTTGGTGAATTCGCTGGGATTTTCATCATAGACCAGCTTCCAGCCGCCATTGGTGATGCCGCCCAGCGGAGCGCCCGGGCCGTAAGTGTCCAGACGGTCGCGCAGGAATTTTGCCCAGTCATAAGGCGTGACTTCGTTCAGCGCTTTCACTACATCATCAAACGTGTAAGGGATCACCATGGGCGGAGTATTGCCGCCGCCGTGGAAGATGTGGCAGAAATCGGTCATGGACTTCTGGCCCTTGGTCTGCTGACGGATGATTGTGTCGGCTTCCAGCCAGATCAGGAAGCCCTCAGGATAATAATCCACGCTGCGGCGCCAGCTTTCGAATTCAGGCGCAGCGCCATAAAGCAGCTGCGCGGCATCGGCGGTGTCTTGCAAAGGACGCCATGACCGGCCCGGCGTGTGGTCCAGTGCGGCCGCTGTCTCTGCAGTTTCATCCAGGAATTGTTGTTTGGTCCAGAGACCGGCGCGCGGTGCAAGAATGTCTCCCAAATATTGCGTGAGCCCTTCATACACCCAAAGCAGATCGCCTTCCATGGGCGCCTGGTAGTCCGGCGTTGCCAACCCTTTGGGGCGGCGATATTTGCCGTTCCAGGAATGCGTCATTTCGTGCGGCAATAGACTGCCGGCAAGCCAGCGCGCATCGTCATCGATCATGGTGCGCTCGCCTACGCGATCATCGCTCGACTCATGATGTTCCAGCCCGAAGTGCGCCGTGTGGTCGCTTAGCGTCAGAAGAAAGTGATAGTCGCGATAGTGCCGCGCGCCGAAGAGCGCTCCAGTTTCCGCGATCAGGTGCTTGTACTCATCAATGGTCGCTTGCGGCATTTCCAAAGCTGCATCGCCGTCAGAAACTTCATCGATGTAATGCTGGATCGGCCCTTCAGGCGTGAGCGGAATGCGGCGGAAGTGCGCTCCAGTAAGCACCGGCGAATCCACCAGCGTGGTCAGCGATACCTGCTGGAAATTAATTTGCCCGCCGCTCTCGCCTGTCACCGGCAATGCCGTGCCATACTTCCAGCCCGCAGGCAGTTTGAGTGACGCAATGATCGGAATATCGTCGGTGCGCTTTCCGGGAACGTAGAGGACAACCTGGTTCCAGCTGAGCACGTCAAGTTGCGTTGTGGCCGAGGCCCCGGACGAGAAGCCTTCCGGCGGCGCAGGCATCACCATATCCAGCTTTGCTTCCAACGTGCTGACGCCCTGCGGCACCGCGAGATGGATTGTGTACATCTCATCCAGATCGCGCCGCCAGGCCAGTCTCTTTCCGTTGGCGAAAAACATCAAGCCCGTGAGATCGGTGATGGGGCCGGTGGGCCCGTGCTCGCCGGGAATCCATTTAGGAAAAACCAGTTTCACTTCGCCTGCGGCTACCGGAATCTCCAGTTGCGCATGCAGGATCATTTCCGGCGCGTGGGTTGCGTCAACCATCAGCTTGATCGGCTGTGAGAGCGCAGTGCTGGCGGCTGGTTGCGGTTTGCGTTTCTGGGCAGGACTGGCAATGGCGGTTATGAGTAAAACGAATAGAGCTGTCTGGCTAAAGAATTTTGGCATGGCTGAGTTCTTCTCCCTGTGGAGCCAAGCAAGATTAAAGAAGCTGAGGATGGAAGGCAAGCGGGGGGGATAGAACGTGTCAAAGCTCGTTAGAAAGGTCCCCTTGCTTAACTCATTAGAAGTGTCCCCTTTTTTAAGTTGTTTTTGAGGTTGGACCGCGCCCTGAAGCGGAGCCCGTTAGGGCGAAGCGTAAGGGCGCAGTCTAAACCGTGGCACTGCCACAA
>JBARNL010000202.1:0-10035 GCA_049802955.1 Candidatus Angelobacter sp. | reverse complement strand
CGGCGGATGCCATTGAGCATTCCGGCGGCGACAATCACCGCGCGACGATCAGTAACCTGCAGCCCAATACCACGTACTACGTACGGATGGTCGACAAATCCGGACAGCCGGTTGGTCCGGTCTATTCGTTCAAAACCCCGGCCCAGGGTCAGCCACCCATACACGAGCAGCCCTTGCAAGCTCAGTAACCGGACACTTACCTGTTTCACCCTGCCTTCGAATGGCAGGGTGGAGTAGGGGTTGCGTCCTCAAATTTTCCTGTGATTCCTCAGCTTACTCTGCGTTTCAAGCCTTTTTCTTCCAATTCCAGCGATCTTTGAAATTTCCTGGCGATTCCTGATCGCCCGCTCCGGATACCGTCTATAGCTCTCTTCGGCCTTCCATTGCCTTCAGCATGGTCACTTCATCAGCGTATTCAATATCGCTGCCTGCGGGTATTCCGGTCGCAATTCGAGTGATCTTCACGCCGGGACGTTTCAGCAAACCGGTAAGATGAACTGCCGTCGCTTCGCCTTCCATTGTGGGATTGGTGGCGATGATGACTTCATCCAGGCTGCCGCTCTCAATCCTTCTCATCAGCGAGGGAATCCTCAAATGCTCCGGCCCAACACCGTGCAATGGAGAAATTGCGCCGTGAAGAACATGATAAACGCCGTTATAAAACCGCGCCTTTTCGATTGAAGCGATATTCGTGGGCTCTTCCACCACGCACACCATGCGCTGATTTCGAGTTGCGCTGGCGCAATAACTGCAAGGATCAACGTCAGTGATGTTGCTGCATACTGAGCAAAGATGAAGTTTTTCTTTAAGATTGCGGATGGCTGCCGCCAGATCGTCTGCATCCTCGGCACTGGAGCGCAAAATATGAAATGCCAGGCGCTGGGCGCTCTTACCCCCAATGCCCGGAAGTTTTTTTAACTCGTCAATCAGTCGAGCCATCGGCTCGGCGAACTTTGACACGTGGTCCCTCTAAATTCCCGGAATTCCCATTCCGCCCAGCATTCCGCCCACAGTCGATTGCATTGCTTCATCCACTTTCTGCCCTGCTGCATTTACAGCCGCCGTCACCAGGTCTTGCAGCATCTCCACGTCACCGGCCTTTACCGCCTCGGGATCAATCCGCGTCTCCAGCACTTGCTTCTGCCCATTCATCTTAATGGTCACAGTGCCGCCGCCGGAAGAAGCCTCTACGACCGTCTGCTTCATCTTGCTCTGCAGGTCCTGCGCCTGCTTCTGAGCGTTCTCCAACATCTCTTGAAATTGGCGTGAATTAAATCCGCCCATGGCTTCTCCTAGTTTTTTTCGCGATGATCGATCACCGTGCGAATCTCTGCGCCAAATTTCTCGCGCATGCGTTGTACGATCGGGTCTTCTGCCGCGCGGCTGCGCGCGCTGGCGCCATTGCGTGGCCGCACCACGATCGATGCCGCGCCGTTCAAGTCGGGCTTTGCGCCACCAATTACGGTTACCTTTAATAGCCGTCCGGCTGCGGCGGTAGCAGCGGTAGCAGCGATTTGCTTTTGCTCGGGATTCATCATATATGGAATCACCGATTGCGGACGGGCCACCGTGATAACCAATTCATTGCCTTCAAGCGCAGCAGTACCCTCCGCAAGAGTCGCGGCCAGGTTGTCTCCGCCTGGCGTTTTCTCTAAAGCGACAACCACATGACCCAAGATCGTTCCCGGCTCTTCACTGGACTGCGGCTCTTCCACAGCTACTGCTGTCGCGGTTGCGGACGTTTGGGTTTCTACCGCTGTCGATGGCGCAGTTGACATTTCTGGATCAAAGCTGCGGCCTTTGCGGACGCGGTCCGCTTCAAACGGCGAAACAGGATTTTGTTGTCTTGGAGCCGCGCTTAATCCCGGCGTTGCCGGAGAAGCACCCACCGACACCGGCCGCGCCGCCGCTATCCGCTGCGATTCAGGAGTCCTTTGCGTTTCACTCCCGATTTGGCTCAGTATCTGCTCAAGCGGAAGAATGCGTTGCGCATGCACCAGCTTCAGCACGCCAAGTTCAAGATGAAACCGTTGCTCCTGCCGGTATCCCAGCTCATCGAATGTGCGAAGCATGATCTGAAGAAACCGCGCCAGCTCTTCCTCTGAGAATTGGCTGCTCACGCGCCAAACGCGAGCCCGTTCGTCCGACGAGATCTGCAGCAGCGAAGAATCGTGGCCCGCCACCTTCGCTACCACTGCGTTGCGCAGGAATCGGACCAACTGCCGGGCAAAGTGCGCGGGGTTATGGCCTTCAGTCATGAGCCGGTCGAGTGTGCGCAAGGCTTCTTCACTGGAACTGCGCGCCACCGTGCTCATCAGGTCTTCAAAAACCTCGGAGCCAACGTTCCCGACAAGTCCGCGCACCAGCTCACCGTTGAGCTTGGTGCCGCAACACGCAATCGCCTGGTCCATGATGGAAAGAGCGTCGCGCATGGAGCCATCACCAGCTTCCGCCAGCACGGCCAGGGCTTCATCGTCTGTCTGAATATTTTCTTTGGCGGCAATCACGCCCAGTTGGCTGACGATCTCATCAAACTTGACCGCATGAAAGCTGAAGTGCTGGCAGCGTGAACGGATAGTCTGGGGAATGTCCTCAGCCTGGGTGGTGGCCATCATAAAAATAATATGTGGCGGCGGTTCTTCCAAGGTCTTGAGCAGCGCATTGAACGCGGCATCAGTAATCTGGTGCGCTTCGTCCAGAATATAAATTTTAAAGCGATCGCGCGCTGGTCGATATCGCGCTGCATCGCGCAACTCCCGAATCTCATCAATGCCGCGGTTCGTCGCCGCATCAATCTCAATCACATCTACCGAGCTTCCAGCCCGGACTTCCACGCATGAGTCGCATATGCCGCAAGGCTCTGGCGTCGGCTTGTCCGCTTTGCCATCAACACCACGGCAATTCAGCGCCATAGCCAGAATGCGCGCAATCGTCGTCTTACCGATGCCGCGATGTCCGCTGAATATATAGCCATGCGCAATTCGCTGCTGCTCAATGGCGTTTTTCAGGGTACGGGTCACGTGTTCCTGCCCAATCACCTCAGAAAAACGCTGCGGCCGATACTTGCGCGCTAGAACTTGATAACTCATGCTGGAAGTTAAATTATACCGCTTCTGCGGTGACGGATCTTCAACAGCATTTGGCGTTGTTTTTCATTTTGCTTTGTGTGGCCCTCTCATACTGATCGCCGTCCTCTCCGGACACATCAAGCTTAACTTGCACGATTCGGCGTAGTTTTAGTCAGCCAGGCAATGTGTTCTCAGCGCTGGCGTTCTACTCTGGAATCAAAAGCAAGAACTCGCTGCTGTGACGGGCGTAACTTCTTCTCACAATTCAGATTTTGAAATTCAGTTCAGTTGTCACGCATTCTCATTGCTTGTCTCGTGCTTGGGTCAAACTTGTTCATGCTGGTTTCTGGTGCACTTCTGAGCTCCACGAAAAACCTTACAACTAGGCGCACCCATGATTTCTTCGACGCATCTGACTGATTATTCCAAAGGAAAGGTTGTGTGTTATGAGCGAAGCTGCACGCATTCATTTACGGAATGCTCACGGCCGCCGGCATCGCATGGAAACTGCGTTCCGCTGGAGTGCGATGATTACCGGAGGCGCTATCGCCTTAATCGGATTGTCTAAACGTTCCAAATCCGGCGTTGCCATTGCAACTGCCGGCGGACTTCTGTCATATGCGGGCGCCAAAGCCGGTACCCGCCATCGCGAGCTGATTGCCCGCAGCAGTATCCTGCTGAACTGCACTCCAGAAGAGGCATACCAGTTCTGGAGCAAGTTTGAAAATCTGCCCTTATTTATGCGCCATCTTGAATCCGTCACTCTCCTGAGCGATACCCGCTCCAGGTGGATTGCCATTGGCCCACTAGGCAGGCGCGTTATATGGGACGCGGAAATTGCCTTTGATCGCAAAGACGACGTAATTGCCTGGCGTTCCCTGCCCGACTCCGAAATCTACGTTGACGGCATTGTTAAATTCCGCAATGCCCCGGCGAACCGCGGGACGATCATCACCGTTGTGGTGGTTTATCAGCCGCCTGCCGGTTCTATTGGCGGCGCTCTTTCCAAAATTCTGGGCAAAGATCCCAATTTCATGATGCGGCAGGACCTCCGCCGTCTGAAGGCATTGATCGAAACTGGCGAAATTCCCACCATAGAAGGCCAATCTCATGGCCCGCGTTCCGGAGTGGCAGCCGCTGCGCGCCTCATCAACCCCGATGATCCCATCAAGGGTGAAGGAAACCTTACCGATATCGCACAAGCCAGAAGGAGGGCATCATGAAAGCAGTTTGCTGGATGGGCACGGAAAAAATGAGTGTTGAGACAGTGCCAGATCCCACAATCCTGAACCCTCGTGACGCAATTGTCCGCATTAGCAGCACGTGCATCTGCGGCTCTGATCTTCACTTATACGATGGATACATGCCCACCATGGAACAGGGCGACATTATGGGCCACGAGTTTATGGGTGAAGTCGTGGAGATTGGCGCGGGCGTTGACCGCGAAAAACTGAAAGTGGGCGACCGCGTGGTTGTGCCCTTCACCATTGCATGCGGGCGATGTTTTTTCTGCCAGCAGCAACTGTGGTCCTGCTGTGACAATTCAAATCCCAACTACTGGATGGCGGAAGAGCTGATGGGCTACTCGCCTTCCGGACTCTTCGGCTACACCCATATGATGGGTGGTTACGCGGGAGGCCAGGCCCAGTACGCCCGCGTGCCCTTTGCTGATGTGGGTCCACTAAAGATCCCCGCTGGAATTCCCGACGAAAAAGTTGTGTTCCTCTCAGACATTTTTCCCACCGGCTATATGGGCGCGGAAAACTGCAACATACGCCCCGGTGACACAGTTGCCATCTGGGGCTGCGGCCCTGTGGGGCAATTTGCAATTCGCAGTGCATTCATGCTCGGCGCTGAGCGCGTGATTGCCATTGACCGCTTTGACTATCGCCTGCAGCTTGCGCAGCAAGCTGGAGCGGAAATCATCAACTATGAAGAAGTGGACGATGTTGTCCAGTTGCTCAAAGACATGACGGGCAACATTGGCCCTGACTCCTGCATGGACGCAGTGGGCATGGAAGCACACTACAGCGGGCCTATCTGGATGATAGATCGGGGCAAGCAGGTGCTTCGTATGCAACCCGACCGTCCAAACGTCCTGCGCCAATGCATTATGGCTTGCCGTAAGGGCGGCACCGTTTCGGTTCCCGGCGTGTACGGCGGATTCGTCGACAAAATGCCGATAGGCCAATACATGAACAAGGCACTGACCATGAAGACCGGCCAGACCCACATGATGCGCTACATGAAGCCTTTGCTCGATCGCGTTGAGCGCGGCGAGATCGATCCCAGCTTTGTCGTGAGCCATCGTGTACCCATTGATAAAGCTCCGGAAATGTACAAAGTCTTCCGCGACAAGCAAGACCACTGCACCAAAGTTGTTCTTGATCCGTGGGCGAACGGAGCAAGCGCCGCAGCTTAGTCGCATTTCTCAATCATTGCAGACCGCGCCGGCTAACCACCGGCGCGCGTCTTTCACTCAGTAGATTGCCGTCAGTGACTGCTTCCTCGTCCACCTCAGAGAAAGCCAGGCCCCTTTATGGAAAGAGGCTGCACGGTCACGATAGGGGTCCCTCGCCAAGGCTCAGGATAAAGCTTTCAGATCGCCTGTTCCAGCGGTGCGGGCGGATTGAGGCTTTCAATTTTTACTCGGGCGATGCGGTGGCCTTCCATCTGGAGGACGGTGTAGCGGCGATTGTCATATTCGAAGCGTTCGCCGCCTTGGGGAATTTTGCCGAGTTGCGACATCACGAAGCCGGCCAGGGTTTCAAAGCCTTCTTCACGCGGCAGAGCGATATCGTATTGCGTTTCAAGGTCGCGCAGATTGAAGCCGCCGTCGAGAACCACGGCCCCAGAGGCGAGGGCCACGGCGGGGCGCTGAGCGACGTCAAATTCGTCTTCCAGCTCGCCGACGATTTGCTCCAGCACGTCTTCCACGGTGACAAGGCCGCTGATGGAGCCAAATTCATCGACGACGACGGCGAGGTGGCGCTTGCGTTTTTGAAATTCGATTAGGAGATCATCCAGCGTTTTGCTCTCTGGAACGAACAGGACTTCCCGCATGATATGGCTGACTTTGAGATCGCCGGAACGCTGGGCAAGAACGTCGCGGGCGGAGAGGCGCATTTGCATGAGGCGAGAAAGATCTTTGGAATAGAGCAGGCCAACGATATTTTCACGGCCCTTCTCAGGATCGTAAACGGGAACGCGGGAGTGTTGCTCGTCCACGACTTTGGCCATGGCCTCGTCGAGAGGCATGTCAGCAGGAAGAGAAAAGATTTTATGCCGCGGCACCATGATTTCACGCACCGTAACATTACCGAGTTCAAGCGCGTTATGGATCATTTCTTCCTCGGCTTCAGGAAGCAGTCCAAGGCGGCGGCTGGCAGTAACGATGAGCTTTAATTCGTCAGGAGAGTGAGCGCCGCCATCGCGACGGAGCCTTGATCCGAAGCCGCGCAGAACAAGATTGGCCGAGCGATTCATGAGCATCAGGAAAGGATGCGAGATGGTCATAAATACGTCCATGGGGCCGGCGACGGCAAGAGCAACACGCTCCGCGCGCTCCAGAGCCAGCGATTTAGGAACAAGTTCGCCAAGAATGATGAGCGAATAAGTGATACCCAGAAAAGCCAGCGTAGCGGAAAGTCCGTGGGCGTAGACGCGGGCGTAAGGAATGTTGCCGAGCCACGGAGCGATAATCGCTGCAAGCGTTCCTTCTCCAACCCAGCCCAGGCCAAGACTGGCCAGAGTGACGCCAAACTGGACAGCGGGAAGAAATTCGTCAAGGTGTTGCTGAATTTTGCGGACAGTACGCGCGCCGATGCGGCGCTGGTCGATTAGCTGCTGGATGCGCGTATCACGCACGCTGACCATGGCAAATTCCGCGGCAACGAAAAAAGCGTTCGCTGCCACTAGAAGAACCACCAGGATGATCCTTAAGAGGACCAGGGTGACCATGGCCTTCAATCATATACTGGCAGGGCCTTAGGACAGAAAGCGCAATAGGACAAGGGCGATCAGCGTTTGGTCGCTATTGAAATTAGCCAAAATCGGTGAGCAAGGATTTTTTAGATTGGCGTTCTGGTATAGGAAATGGAAACGACAGAGTTTTTGGGTTGCTATTGGAAGATCAGCGGAAGGACCTATGGATCGATTACCCAGATTCATTGGCGCGAAATTACTGCCGGAACCTTAAGCAGAAAGTACCACGGCCAGGAAGTATGCTTTCTTTTGCTCCGATTCCCGGTCTAAGGCTATTGGCTGTAACGGAATAAGTGTGTCTTTCAGGGAACTTCTTTCCTTTATCCGGCGTATTTACCAGTGGCATATTTTAGAGGGCCTTTTCTTATGGCAAATGGCAAAAAAAAGAGCAAACGGGCCATTTATATATTGAGCGCGTTCGCAGTGCTCGTCGTTATTGTGGTGGTATTAGTAGCGGCAACGCGTGGCAGCACCAAGATTGACCCTTCCAAACTGGCCAAGGTTGAGCGCGGCGATCTGGCCAAAAGCGTAGTGGCTACGGGAAAAATTGAGCCCATCACCAACGTTGAAGTGAAGTCCAAAGCCAGCGGGATCGTGCAAAAGCTACTAGTAGATTACGGAGAAAAGGTCAAAAAAGACCAA
This sequence comes from Candidatus Angelobacter sp., assembly GCA_049802955.1. Taxonomy (GTDB): domain Bacteria; phylum Acidobacteriota; class Terriglobia; order Terriglobales; family Acidobacteriaceae; genus Angelobacter. The sequence continues at coordinate 2,341 of JBARNL010000202.1, read as the reverse complement.
GTATTGGTCGAACTGGACAAAGAAGAGATCCTGGCCCAGGTAAACCAGCAGAAAGCGTCATTGCAGGCATCTGAAGCCGCTGCTCGGGCGGCAGAAGCCGATCTGGAACACGCCAAAGTTGACGCTGAAGGGCCGGACCTTCCCATGCTGCAGCGGGCTTACGAGCGCGCACAACGCATGGCCAAGGATGGCGTAGTGTCTGAGTCGGCGCTGGACGATGCCCAGAAGAACTATGAATTAGCCGTCAACAAGCAGCAATTGGGCAAAGCGAACGTGGCAACAGCCACCTCAAAATTGAAACAGGCTGAAGCCCAGGTGGCGCAGGCCCGCGCCTTACTTGCCCAGATAGAGAGGGAGTACCAGAATTCGACCATCGTTTCCCCGATTGACGGTGTGGTTCTTTCCCGCGACGTTGAGGTTGGCACTGCCGTAAGTTCCATCCTGGTGCTGGGATCTTCCGCCACTCTGGTGATGACGCTGGGCGATACCCGTGAAGTTTACGTCAAAGGCAAAGTGGATGAATCCGATATAGGCAAGGTCTATATCGGACAGGCCGCGCGCATTAAAGTTGAGTCATACAAAGACCGCACATTTTCCGGCAAAGTGACCAAGATATCCCCTATGGGCGTGGAAAAGGACAATGTCACCACGTTTGAGGTGCGCGTTTCTATTGATAATTCAAAGGGCGAGCTGAAGTCGCAAATGACGGCCAATGCCGAGATCCTGCTGGAAGAGCATAAGGGAATTCTTATGGTTCCCGAAGGCGCGCTGATTTACGACAAAGACCGCAAGGCTTCCGTCGAGGTCCCCGAACCCAGCGCAAAGGATGGACGCAAGAAGCTGGCTGTGACCGTGGGAATCTCCAATGGATCTAAAACCGAATTGCTTTCCGGCCTCAACGAAGGCCAGCAGGTCATCCTGCAATAACCCTGAGTGAAATTTTGGAGGCAAACATGAAATCAGTGAAATTTCTGGCATTAGGGATTTGCGCGTTCGTATTGGCTGTGCTGCCACTGAATGCCGCCACTACCGGGCATTTTGAACGAACCCTGCAAGTGAGTGGAACTGTGGAGCTGGAAGTAACTTCCGGCTCGGGCAACATCAACGTCCACCAGGGCGGAGCGGGAACGGTTTCCGTCACGGCCAAAATCCATGGTAATAATGGCACTTCATGGCTCTTTGGCAGCGGCAACATAGACGAACGGATTCACAAGATTGAGCAGAATCCGCCCATTGTGCAAACGGGCAATATCATCCACATTGGCAGGTTTGAAGACCGCGACCTGACCAGAAACATCTCCATTGATTATGACGTTACGGTTCCGCCACAGACGCGCCTTACGTCGCACACTGGCTCTGGCGACCAGACCATCAGCGGCCTGCAATTGCCCATGACAGCGAAGACCGGCTCCGGCAATGTGACGGTTGATCGTATCTCCGGTGAAACGCGAGTCAGTTCAGGGTCGGGAGATTTGAAGATTAATTCCATCAAGGGCATTTTGTATGCCGATACCGGTAGCGGCAACATTCATGCTGACGATATTGCTGGTGACGTATTCGTCAATACCGGCAGCGGCGACGTTGAGGTGCGCCAGAGCGCGGGCGGGAGCGTAAAGGCACAGACGGGATCGGGAAATATCAGGCTGAACGGGGTTAAAGGCGGCCTGCGCGCCGATGCCGGCAGCGGCAATATTCAGGCTGAAGGCGAACCCACGTCTGACTGGCGGCTGGGCGCGGGCTCCGGCAACATTACCCTCAGGGTCCCTTCGCAGGCATCGTTCAACGTTGATGCTCGAACTTCTTCAGGAACGCTGCGGTTCAATAATCACCAGGTCACAACTCAAGGCACGCTGGCCAAAAACCATATTCAAGGCAAAGTAGGGAATGGCGGCGTGCTGCTGGACATCCACACCGGGTCGGGTGATATCGAGCTTCAGTAAGGACTTTATGTTTGCATCGCCGATTGGCTGACTTTGCCATGATTCGCAGAGCTGAACGCGCATCCCGGCGGTGCAATCGAAAGCCGAATTATGGATTCTGCCATAACTGAAAACTATGACTGGCATCGCTGAGATGATGGAGCAGCCATGTTTTCTGCCTATAACTCGTATTTAAAAAGTCGAAAGCGAGCTTCATAGTACAAAGCTATGGCTTGCATCAAGAAAATCACTGATTCTGAGAAGTTCTAATTTTTTTTCAATTCTCCTCTAATGCTGCGGCCTCATTCTGGCTTTGTTCGGCGGATTACTTTAGTAACATAATGGCTTCATCCTGAACCATAGGGCGAGCCTATATCACTCAAAGTCCCCGCTCCGGGCAATCAGGCTACGCGGGCTGGTTG
>JBARNL010000201.1:0-2333 GCA_049802955.1 Candidatus Angelobacter sp. | reverse complement strand
GCATCGATGCTGGTCAGCTCGCTCTTGTCTTCAATGTTTACAAAAACGCCGCCCTTGCCGTCGGCTACGCCAAATTCCGGTTTGCCGTCGAGCGGAATAGTCGCGACAACTTTGTCGTTCGTGGCGTCAATTACTGTGGCATTCTTGCTGCGTCCGTTGAACGTAAAGACTCGCTTGGTAGAGGGATCATAGAGAATGGCGTCAGGGTTTTCACCGTCGATCTTGATCTTGGCCGTCTGCTTTAAGCTCTTCAGATCAAAGACGGTCACGCTGTTTTCACGGCCATTGCTGGTAAAGCCCTTGCCCAAATCCTGCGCCAGCGCAATACCGTGGACTCCGGGCGTGTCAGGAATGTCGCCAACCACGGAACCTTTATAAGGATCAACAACCATTACGTGTGTGCCGCGGGAAATAAAAAGACGCTTGCCCACCGGATCAAAAGTTAAATAGTCCCAGCCGCCATCGCCGCCCAGAACATATTTCTGCTTCACCTGATATTGTGCCGGCGCAAAAGCCTTCACCGAAGTGGCGCACAGGGTTGCCAACGCAATTAGTATTGCCGCTTGCTTCCGCATCTTTATCACCTCATTTTGTCGTTGATCATTCTAATAGGAGAGCAGTCAAACTGTCTTGTGATTCGAGATTTCAACCGGCTGATTGGTTATTTGCTGGCCGCGCCAGCCACCAGCGGCGCAGCGCAATTACTGACCACACCGCTTCCACGGCTCCAAATGGCCATGCGCCTTGCAGAAAGCCATAGACTGAACCCAGCGCGCATGCGCAAGCGAAAGCAAAGATGAACCATGGGCTGCGCTTTTCCAGCGCATAAAAAATCAGCATCGCCGTAACGCCGAACAGCCCAAAAGCGGTGAGAGCGCTCAAACGTGCTCCTTCATTGCACCGCGATTGTAAAGCAAAGCTGCTGCCGTGTGCGGTCGCACATTGGCGAAATACTCGAAAGCAGAGCACCGCAAATATTTTTGCAAACTTTCTGTTTTCCGGCGTTCTATCTGTATAAGTGCTCCCGTTCCTCCAAGGGAGAGCCCCATTGCTCGAAAGAGCGGCGGTCCTTCCCCGCGGGATGGTAGCGTGCTGCGCACGCGCAGCAAGTTATCGTCCCGGGGACCGCGCAGCAGAAAATCCCGTGTCGCGTTAGTCGACATCGGTTGCTTTAAGTACCAGCTAAGGTAGATAAATGAACAGATAAAACACTCTCGATCCATTCTTTGTAGTCTTGCAGAGCTTGAGGGCAGTAGGGAGAATAGTTGGGATTATAAAGACACGCTTGCTGAGTTTGAACAACAAGTGGAGTCCAGCGGTTATTCCGAGCAGTCACCCCAAGAAGTAAGTGGTTTCGCCCCGCAAGCGTTTCAAATTGTTGAGCATCAAATTCTTGGAAATTAAGTTGCTGCGGAAAATTTGGGAATGGAAGGTAGTGGACCCAGTCCTTGCGTAATGAAAATCCCCCGCCGACCACCGGCAAGGGATGCGGATAACTAAAAGCCTGCTGGAAGACCCACCCTGGACTCAAATTCATTACGCCTCTTTCAAAGTCCAGAGCGGCCTTTTGGCCACTCGGATCAGCTTGCGTATCAAATAGCGTTGCGCGGATGGTGATGCTACCCCCAGGACTAATACCTGTACAGATGCTCCCAGCAACCGAAAGTGTCGTTTTTTCAGGCAGTACCAAGGTCGCTCCAGTGCTCAGATCCTGGTACACCTCGAAAGAAAAGCTGTTGGCATTCACCGGCGATGCCGCTGCCAATTGTTGTAGTCCTGCTGGGTCGTCGGCAGTTGTTAAAACTTCGGCATAGCCGACAGATTTAAGATGTTTGAAGCTACCTCCTCCACATTGGAGAACTGGACTGGCACCGGGAAGAGGAGAGGCGGCGAAAAGGAGAGCCGACCTTTGGTTGGACATTTTAACCAGAGGATCCGACGAGTTTTCCAACTTTGATAGTTCTTGAGAGGGCATCGCCCAACTATCTTCGGTTGTTCCGTGTTTCAAGCCTCCATCCGCTATGCCAACCACTTCGCCATTATGATTAAAAATTGGGCTACCTGAATGACCATGCTCAAAAGTGCCTTGCAGGAACACTACTGTAGCGGTCAGGGAGGGAGACTCGCTTTTTATAAGTTCTTTTCTCGCGCTTTCTGAGACGATCGTTTCAAGCGTGTCTCCACTGAACTGTCTTTTTACTGTTTTCGCAGTCGATCCGTAGCCATCACCTGGAAATCCAACCAACAACAATTCTTGTGTATCTTGCGGTGCATCTTTGGCTTTCGAAAGCGGTGCCGTGCCGGTAATCACTTTATCCAAAGAGAGCAATGCC
>JBARNL010000200.1:0-2843 GCA_049802955.1 Candidatus Angelobacter sp. | reverse complement strand
ATATTGCGTAGAAATCCGTTTCCCGGTATTCATGTCCGCCTGTCCGTACCACAGGCCATTGCGGGTGTTATCGGCAAGATATTTGTTGACGGCCTTTACGCTGGCTTCCCACATTTTCTTGCAGTCTTTGTCTTCAAACAGCAGCCAGGACTTGAGCAAGTACTCGTAATAGGAATCAATTCCGCCGCTGATGTGGCTGGTAGTGTCAATCCAGTGGCCGGTTTCAACGTTAATGGTGGAACCCACCAGCCCAATCTTGGATCGCCTGCTGTACAACGCGACCACCGCGCTCTTGGCTTTGTCGTAATAAATCGGCTTGCCGGTAAGTTTGCTCAGCGTGCCGAACTCCAGCAGCAGCGTACCGATTTCCGCGGGATTGCTCTCCGCACCGCGTGTCTTGCCAGTCTTGAGATTGACGAACCTGTAAGGCATGCCAGTGGGCGAGTTGAAGACAGGGAGCAGGCGGTTGCCCAGATTATCGGCGAGGTCCAGCAGCCGATGATCGCCTGTCATCTGGTAGCTGCTCAGCAATCCTCCCAGAAGCCGGATGGTGATTTCAAAATTCTTGACTTCAATGTCCTGGTCGAATGAGAGATTTGTGGCGATGAATTCCCGCGTCTTGTCGGCTTCATCGGTCAATCCCATGATCAACATGGTGTCCAGCGCGTCAACGGGCGTCATGAGCAGGGACTTGCTGTGCCAGTCACGATAGCCCTTGCTGAGCGGCGTCAGCTCATCATGTCCCCAGGCATATTGTTTGTAAGCATTCCAGGCGTAAAGAAATTCAGACCGGACTTGTAACGCCATTGGGCCGGGCGAGGGAGCAGAAGATTTTTGTGCGACAGCGAAAGTGTGTGGCAGAAGAGTACCCATCAAAGTAAGAACAAATAAACATCGACGCATGACGCGAAATCTCCCTGCAAAAACGGAGTGGAAAGCGCATCCAGGATAGCGCAGAGCGGCAGGTTGGCCATGAGCAGAAGGTCCGGAAGTCAGTAAAATCCCCGACCTTTGGTGGCCGGGGATTTTAGGGTTTCAAGTTATTTGTTGATGTCTTGCTTCGCTTCCAGCCGCTTTACCAGGCCTTCCACTGTCGGTTTAGCTGGATCGGGAGCGGCAGCCAGCGCAAGCTTCATTTCTTTGGTTGCGCCGTCATAATCTCCCTTGGCCACGGCCAGCCGTGCAGCTTCTGTGCGGACAAGCCAGTGATTGGGATCTTTCTTGATGTTGTTGCGAAAAACTGCAAACGCTTCGTCCTGTTTGCCGGCCAGTTGCAGCTGGCGGCCGTAAGTGTGGAGTTGCGTGATGCTGGCCATCCCCAACGCCTTGTTGCGGGCGACGGTCGCGTCTTCCTTGCGGTTGAGCGCATCAAGAATCCGCGACTTATTCATGAGATTGTCGTAACGCTCTTCGACTCCAATCGAGCGATCTTCATACTTGAGTGCTTCTTCCAGGTTGTATTTGTTGGTCAGGAAGTAAGTGGCGGCATCGTCCCACCCGTCCCATGTGTACTGGGCCAGCCCCCGGAGCTGCGAATGCAGGTTCTGGGCGACAATCTCATTGGTGTTGACCTCGACCTTGAACGGGACGGCAAGTTTTTCCCAGCGCATGGTGACGACTGCAGAATTCGGTGTCACCTCGTCAAAGTCATAACCAAGAGCTTCACGCATTTCGCTGGCCAGCGGCTTTATGGTTACGCGAAGAGCATCTTCGGATTCGTTATAGGTAAAGCTGCCCCAGGCAGTCGCGGTCTTAGAGAAAATGACCGTCCATTCATTTTCCGTCGGGAGCATATGCAGGCCATAAATTCCCTTGGCCAGCGGCTTGCCCTCTACGCTCACAGGATCGGTGAATTCAATTGTGGTGTTTTCATTTGCGCCGGCGCGCCAAACCTGGCCGTAGGGCACAAGTCCACCCCAGACCTTTCTGCCTTTCACCAGCGGGCGATGGTAATTGATGGTGATGTCAGTAATGCCGACTCGTTGGATGACCTTGGCATGCTGGCTGTCCCGCGGCAGATCAAGTATGGCGGATTGCGCATGACCCAATGTTGCGGCTAAAACAATTGCGGTGAATACCGGGGTAAGCGCGAAGTTCCTGCGCATGGTAGTGCCTCCAAGGAATGAATTTTACCGACGAGGGGTGACCGAGAGTTTAGACGCGAAGCCCACGCGATTGTTAGCGCGGGCTTTGTCCCAGGGGATGACTAATTTTCCAATTGAGCGTCCATGGTAATTTTTGCATTGAGCAGCTTTGAGATTGGACAGCCTTCTTTGGCATTCTTGGCCGCTTCCTCGAACTTTGCTTTGTCGGCGCCTGGAATTTTCACCTTCACTTGCAGGTGGGACGAGGTGACCGCAAAGCCAGAGTCGAGCTTCTCCAGTGTGACGGTGGCTGTGGTGTCAATGGCCTGCGCCGTCATTCCGGCATTGCCAAGCTGGGCTGAGAGGGCCATGCTAAAGCACCCGGCGTGGGCCGCGGCAATCAGTTCTTCCGGGTTGGTGCCCGGCTGCGATTCAAAACGCGTGGCGAAAGAATAAGGCGTGCTCTTCAGGATTCCGCTGGGCGAGGTGAGCGTCCCTTTGCCGTCTTTAAGTCCGCCGCTCCAATGTGCGCTTGCATTGCGTTGCATGAGTTATTTTGCTCCTCAAATGAGATAGAAGAATTGTATACGGGCCCCGCCACTTGCGGCGCAGGCGCGACAAAGCAGAACATCCACCACGGAGATGGCATGAATAAGGTGTAAGTTCTGAGGCGGTATGCTCCAGGAGAAGGAATCTGGGGCAGACAGGTTGCAGGCTGTGCTCGTGCAATGAGGCAGTACGACCTCGACACGGAGATTA
>JBARNL010000199.1:0-7989 GCA_049802955.1 Candidatus Angelobacter sp. | reverse complement strand
GGACTAATTGTCTGTTGTCTCTTTGCGCTTGTGGTCAATAGAAGCACGAACGACTGCTAAATCCAAGAACATTTTTGTTGTATTTGGATTCGAGCTACCGTGAATCTTTGCGAAGCCAAACTTCTCGTACCAGCTAACTGCGCTTTATAGGCGTCAGTAAGAATATACCGAGCGCCACCGAGTTTAGCGATATGCAGGCATGCCTCTAAAACAGTGAGATAGCAACAGTTCGCCTATTTTCTTTCGTTGTGCCTGACGATGCACAGCAAAGCGGCCCAATAACAGGACCGGCATGTCCTGATATTTTGGCAAGTCTTTTAAGAGTCTTTCCGGCCATCGCTCCCGTTGCCTTTCCATTTTCAAATGCCACCTGCCCGTTCACGATCACGTACTTCACTCCTTCCGCCAATTGCGCCGGCTGGGTGTACGTGGCTTTATCGATGATGCTGCCGGGATCAAAAATCGTGATGTCGGCAAAGAAGCCTTCTTTGATCAGGCCTCGGCCTGCCAGGTGTTCGCGCTGCGCGGGCAGGGAAGTAATCTTGCGGATCGCCTGCTCCAGCGGCATCAATTGCAGATCGCGAACGTAATGCCCCAGAAATCGTGGCATGCTGCCGAAGGAGCGGGGATGGGTGTGGGGTTCAAACAGCGGGCCATCGAGCGAGAGCTCATTCGCGTCCAGCCCGATGCTCGTCCACGGCTGCCGCAATCCGGTTTGCAGATCTTCTTCACTGGCGATGAAATAAAGCGCGCCGGAAAGGCCCTTATCCGCTAGAACAAAATCCATTAGCGCATCCAGCGGATCTTTACTATGTTGCGCGGACTTGCCGTCCGCGACCGTTTGTGCCTGCGCGATCTCCGCCACTGTCTTGCCGGTAAATTGCTTCAGCTCCGGATTCACTACCGACGCAACCATCACGCCTGATGCTCCGCCCGAATCAAGATACAAGTTCTCCCAGGTGCGCTCGCCCGTGGCGGACATTTCCGTTTTGATCCGCTGCCGCACCGCCGGATCGCGCAGGCGTTCCAGCAGCTTGTCCATGCCGCCATCGGCCACCCACGGCGGCAGGCTGGAAGCGAGCGCAGTTGCGCCGGCCAGGTACGGATACATATCGGCGGTTACGTCCTGGCCATGGTCACGCGCCTGCTGGATCATCCGCACAATATCAATCATCTTGCCTGCGCGCGATTTGCCGCTTACCTTTAAATGGAATATTTCCACCGGCAAGTTGGCTTCTTCGCCTATGCGCAGCGCCTCGCGCACCGCTGCGACTTCATTCTGCCCTTCGCTGCGCATGTGCGTGGCGTAAATGCCGCCATAGCGCGCCGCCACCTTGGCCAGTTCAATCAGCTCTTCTGTCTTTGCATAATGTCCCGGCGGATAAATTAACGCGGTAGAAATTCCCAGCGCGCCCTGCTGCATGGCCTGTGCCACCAGCGCCTTCATCTTTTCCAGCTCTTCCGGAGTCGGCGCGCGATTCACATCGCCCAGCACGGCTTCACGCACCTGTGCCGCGCCTACATACGTGCCAATATTGATCGGCGTGCCTTTCTTCGCCAGCCGCTGCCAGTATTCGTCCAACGTCGTCCAGTCGATCTTCAGGTGATAAGGATCGAGCGAGGGCTGCGCCGCCGCGATTGTCAACGCGTTCTGCGGAGCAATGGAACCGCCTTCGCCCGTTATCTCAGAAGTAATGCCCTGCGCCAGCTTGCTGACCGACCGATTGTCGATGAGCAGCGCCGTCTCTGACTGGCCCAGCATATCGATAAATCCAGGTGCGACGATCATGCCGTTCGCCTCGATAACTCGCTTGGCGATTCCGCCAGGAATTTTCCCAATCGCGACAATGCGTCCATCGGTAATCGCAACATCGCCCAAATACCACGGATTGCCCGTGCCATCGATAATGCGCCCGCCGTGAATCACAATGTCCGGGCCGGCAGCTTCCATGTTGGGTTGGGCGAAGGCCGGCAAACAAAAACTCACCAGATACAGGCCACAGGAAACAAATGCCGCGAGGCGATGGTTGGTCATTGTGCGAATAGCTTAACATTCCGGTGAGTGTGACATGGCCGTTGGGCTAGTGCTTTCTCATCCTCATATATCGTAAATATCCCAAGCAAAAACAAAGGCGCTGATTTGTGGGCTATTCCCATCTCCATTCCGGTTACTAAAGTTATTCGGGCCGTTTTCATAAACAGTAAAAATCGGGCATCTCAGTTTAAAGTGACGTGCAATGAGGTAGAACGAGCTTATGAACACGACCACAGAGGACCTGTCCTGTGAAATCAGGCATTTTTCTGCTGAATTGAAGCGGCTGGAGCAGCGGCTCAAATCAGAGCCAACGCCCGATCCCCTGGTTTTGAATGAGTTTCGTCATGCCGTGGACAATGTGCGGTTGACGGCCTGGAGCGTAAGCGAACTCATCAATGCGGAGCGCATTAAGAAGAATCCTGATACGGTGCTGGCCTTTCTCTCCGCCGAGCGGCTGAGAAGGTTTGAGCAGTTGGTCAAGAGCCTGTGCGGAGACATTGAACGAGGGCTAATCACCGTGCGCACTGATGGAGTGCAGGCACTGTGCGAGTCAGTTAACGATCTCCAGCAGCGGCTGGTCCAGGCTATCAAGCAGAGGACCCAGGCATACAAAGTCAAGGACGCAGCCAGCTGAACTTAGCTTCAGGGCGATTGGTGCAATGCTACTGAGGGATGAGTGCACGCTTGTCTCAAGCGGTTCCAGTTTTCGGCCAGGTAAACGCGCATTTCGGCCTCTGCCCAAAAAACTTTTTTAAAGCCGCACCCGGTGCAAACCAGTGAAATGTCACTGGAATCGACCTGTGGATCGATACGCCGTCCGCACCCGGCACATCGAATGTCACCAGGAACAAAACCGGTTTCAGGAGCACACTCCCCCATGAAGCGCAGGCCGTCAGCATCTCTTGAAATTTGCATTTCTTCTCGCTTATTTATGCACTGCGTTTTATTCTGTATCCACCGCGTTTCATTTTAGGTTCCTTAGGCTTCAAACCAAGTGCAACATCTGCCAGGGCCAGAAACTTATTGCTTTCTCCGGTCTCAACCCGGCGAAGCTTCCAATCGCTTTGGTGCGCAGGTGGCTTGAGGCTGGAAGAGGGAGCAATCCACAGGTCGCCCGTGCGATAAATACTTTTGCCGTTCTTGGCTTTCTTTGCCATTCAACACATTTGATTGCGCAGTAATTTCCAACCGGGAGGAGATACCTGGCTTTTGGGGGTGATGCAAAGCCAGAATGCCACGACTCCGATTTTTAGAGTATTCAGGCTGGTTTTTGGGTTGTAAGCGCCTGAACAAAAATAATAATCCGATCAATTCCGGCAATCTCTGCAGATCTGTCATCCGTATTGATCGGTGCTTGCGCATTTTTGCCTGGAGCGAATTTCAAAAATGCTTCTGGCGGCCCAAGAGCTTAAAGCGCTGCTGAAAGCGCTATACCGCCTCCTAATTCCAAAGCGCCGCAAGCGCAAAATTATTGAACCCACTCTGAAGGCGAACGAACGCGAAGCCGGAAGGGCGGGTAAGCGGAAAATACTTTGGAGCCACTGAAATTACGCCGCAGAACCGAAGCCATAATCAAATGCGTTCAAATAAGCTGAAGCTTATTCATGGCAGCCGTGCCATTTTGGAATTCTAGTAAAACTTTTTCTTCTGTTTTTAAAGCTTTATTCATAAATCCAGCTCACAATGTGAGTTGCTGCTTTGGCGATCTACTGCCTGTTGCCAAACAGCTCCGCCGCGGAAAATTCGCCACAACAGCAACTCACCCAAAACTTGCAGAGCGTTCTGCAACGGCCTTAACGAGCATAGATCGAAAGGACGAAAATTATGAAAGTTCCCAATATTCAAGGAGTTGTGGGGAAATCGCTGCTTCAAGTGCTGTCCTGTTGTCTGTTAGCGGCAGCGCTGCTGCTTTCATTCAACATAAAAGCCGCACATGCGCAAAACACGCCAAACACGCCGACGGCGGTCGATCCTGGCCCGCGGCCCGGACCGCAACCTGCTGACGGAGCCGGCAATCCAATTGCGGGGCTTCCCGCGGACCAGGCTACTTTCTGGTTTGACGGCCTGACTTTGTTTGGAGAAACCGCTTCAGTAAAAGGCACGCTCAGCGGCGAACCGCTGCTGGGACTGGGGCCGGCCTTTAACGGCAACAGCTGTCTTCTTTGCCATTCGCAACCGGTGATCGGGGGCAGCAGCCCTACACCAAACCCGCAGCGAGGCATCGCCAATCTTGACGGCGCAACCAACCAGATCCCAACTTTCCTGACGGCGAACGCCCCGGCGCTGGAAGTGCGCTTTGTACATAACTCGGATGGCACTCCCGATGGCGGCGTGCACGATCTGTTTGCCATTACCGGGCGGACAGATGCGGCGGCCGGCTGCACCCTGCAACAACCTGATTTCGCTACCCAGCTCCAGAATGGCAACGTCACTTTCCGCATTCCCATTCCGACGTTTGGCGAAGGCTTTGTGGAGAACGCGTCAGAAAACATTCTGAAAAACAACCTGGCTGCCCTGTCCACAGTTAAGAAAGCGGCAGGCATTGCCGGCCGCTTCAACACCAGCGGTAATGACGGAACTATCACCAAGTTCGGCTGGAAGGCCCAGAACAAATCCATGCTGATGTTCGCCGGCGAAGCCTCCAACGTGGAGATGGGCATCACCAACGAGCTTTTCACCAACGAAAGAACTAATTCCGGATGCGCGAACAACTTTACCCCGGAAGACAACACGCACGTCATCATCCCCACCGGAGGCGACGCGGGGGACGATGCCAGCCAGATCTCTTCTCTGATCGAAAACTTCACTATTTTCATGCGGCTCAATGCTCCCGCCCAACCGTGTGATTTCTTTACCAGCCAAACCCAGTGCAAGGCGCTCGGGGCCTCTGCCCTGCGCGGCCAGGCGTTGTTTGGCACGGTTGTTCCACCCGCAACCGGCGGCGCTCCCAACACGGGCGTTGGCTGCGTGCTGTGCCATACCGATTTGCTGCACACGGCCAAGTCCAACCTGACTCCGCTGAACCAGGTGGAGTTCCACCCCTTCTCGGACTTCGCGCTGCATCACATGGGGCCGGGATTGGCAGACGGCATCAGCCAGGGCCAGGCCCAAGGCGACGAATTCCGCACCGCGCCGCTTTGGGGTGTAGGCCAGCGGATCTTCTTCCTGCATAACGGCAGCACCAGCGATATTGTTGCCGCAATCGAGTTGCACGCCGGCAATTGCGCCGCAGGGCAGGTTTGCTCTGAGGCTACACAGGTTATCAACGCTTTCAATGCCCTGACCCAACAACAGCAGGCGGACTTGGTGAACTTTCTCCGCTCTCTGTAAGTCATAGCATCGCGCCCGCCGGCTTGGTCTGTTCGCAAAGACTCAGCCGGCTTTTTTTGCGCTAGCCGTAGTGAGATTTTGGTTGATCTGCGTAAACCTGCGGCTAATCTGTTACGCTTTCCGCTGGCGATGAATGACTCTCCAGCAGCGGCCATCGAATTCGTCAATGTCACTTACCGCATCAACGGCAACCGCACGCTCATCTCTGATCTCAACCTCTCCATCCATCGCGGTGAAACGCTCATGCTGCTGGGCCGCAGCGGCTCCGGCAAGACCACAACGCTCAAGCTCATCAACCGCTTATTGGCGCAAAGTGAAGGCCAGGTGCTCGTCGATGGCAGGTCCACCTCTGAGTGGGACGTGATTCAGCTTCGCCGGCACATTGGTTACGCCATCCAGGAAGCCGGACTTTTTCCGCATTACACCGTGGAAGAGAATGTCGCGCTGGTTCCCAGGCTGGAGCGCTGGGACATGGCGCGAATCGCCGCGCGCGTGCGTGAAGTGCTGCATCTGGTGGGGCTGCCTTACGATGAATATGCCCGCCGCTATCCTGACGAGCTTTCCGGCGGACAGCGACAGCGCGTTGGCCTGGCGCGAGCGTTAGCGGCAGATCCACAGATTCTCCTGATGGACGAGCCCTTTGGCGCGCTCGATCCCATTACTCGCTCGGAGTTGCAGCATGAATTCATGCAACTCAAAAAAACACTGAGCAAGACTATCGTCTTCGTCACGCATGACGTTGCAGAAGCCCTGATGCTGGGTGATCGCATAGCGCTCATGGATTCCGGCAAGCTCAAAGGCATTTTCCCGCCTGCTGAATTTCTGCGCTCCAGCAATGAGGCGGTGGAACCATACGTCACCGCATTCCGGGCCACGCAGCAAATCCTGAACTCCGGAGCTTAACGCCATGTCGCTGCCAGGTTTTTTTCTCGCCCACAAGCATGAAGTGCTTACGCTTACGGGCGAGCATTTGTGGCTGGTCGGGGTATCAATGCTGCTGGCTGTCTCCATTGGAGTGCCGTTGGGAATCCTGCTGAGCCGGCGTCCGGCATTGAAGTCTCTAATCCTGGGCACTAACAACATCATGCAGACCATTCCCAGCCTGGCGCTTTTCGGGTTGCTGCTTCCTGTGCCGTGGATCGGCGCACGCGCTGACCGGCTGGCGATCCTCGCTCTTACGCTGTACGCGCTGCTTCCCGTGGTGCGCAACACTTACACAGGAATCGCCGGAGTTGATGCGCCGGTGCGCGAAGCCGCAATTGGCATGGGGCTCACGTCACGGCAATTGCTCTGGCATGTGGAGTTGCCGCTGGCTTCAGACGTTATCGTTGCCGGAATCCGTACTGCAACGGTGATCACCGTTGGCGTGGCGACAATCGCCGCCGCCATCGGCGCTGGTGGCCTGGGCGAATTTATTTTTCGCGGCCTCGCCATGGTGGATAACAATGTGATCCTTGCCGGAGCTATTCCCGCCGCGCTCATGGCGCTGTGCGCCGATTTTGTGCTCGGCCTCATTCAGCGTTCGCTAGTGCGGACTCGGGTGCGGACGCCGGTCCGGACACACCACTGATGGACCGCCGCAGCTTTCTTTCCGCACTGGCGTTGATGCTATCCGGCTGCATGCCAAAAAGTTCAGCGCTCACAGCGGGCTCCAAGAACTTCACCGAGCAACTGGTTCTCGGCGAACTGCTGGCGCAATATCTGGGCCGCTTCACCACAGTTCCCATTGACCGCCGCTTTTATCTAGCTGGAACTTATATCTGCCATCAGGCGCTGCTCGCCGGACGCATCGATATGTACGTGGAATACACGGGAACGGCGCTGGTCGCCATTCTCAAGGAGAAGCCGATTTCCGATCACGCCGCAGTCTTCAATATCGTAAAAGATCTTTACTTGCGTAAGTTCGGATTAGAAGTTTTTCCCTCGCTTGGCTTCGACAATACCTTTGCCATGGTCATGCGCGGCACCGATGCGCGCCGCCTGCGCCTGAAAACTCTTTCGGACGCTGCTGCCGTCTCTTCGCAACTGCAGCTGGGTGTTGGCTATGAATTTCTGGAGCGGCCCGATGGCTACAAAGGCTTGACCGCCAAATATGGCTTCAAATTCGCCGAGCCGCCGCGCGTGATGGACCTTGGCCTGCTCTATCGCGCTTTGCAAAACCATCAGGTTGATATGGTCGCAGGCTCCAACACTGACGGACTGATCGCCGCGCTTGACCTGGTGGTGCTTGAAGACGACCAGCATTATTTCCCGCCGTATGACGCGGTCACAATTGTTCGGCGTGAAACGCTTCAGCGCCATCCGGAAGTTGCAGCGGCATTGCAGAAGCTTAGCGGCCGCATCAGCGCGGAAGACATGCGGCGCATGAACTATGCCGTGGATGGAGAAAAGAAGGACGCGGCCCTTGTAGTGAAGGATTTCCTAGCGCGGAAACCCACTCTTTCTTAGGCCGACACTAACATCTTGGAAATAGAATCGCTACAACTCAATCAGCATGGGTCCGCCAGTGTGGTGTGTAAGTCAACTGAATCTGCCCCGTAACATTTTTCTGTGAGTTCTGACTGAGGACTGGGATCAGCCACCGTTCGCCCTGGACGAATGCGTTGACCATCACGCTGGGACGC
>JBARNL010000198.1:0-2794 GCA_049802955.1 Candidatus Angelobacter sp. | reverse complement strand
GGTGCAGGCCGCGCACGCGCAGCAGGGCTTTCAAGGTGATTCGAGCATACAGATAGGAGAAAATTCTGCTCTGCCGCATGGCTCGGCCAAACCGCAGGTTATCCGTGAAGGGACGATTTTATTGATGGACGGCGGCTGCAAGGTGGAAGGCTATGAATCCGACATCAGCCGCACGGTTGTTCTGGGCAAACCGACAGACAAGATGAAACAAGTGTTTGAGATCGTGCACAAAGCGCAATCAGCGGCGCTGGCTGCGGCCAAACCGGGCGTAGAATGCCAGGCCGTGGACGCAGCGGCCCGCAAAGTAATCACCGACGCAGGCTACGGGCCGGACTACAAACATTTCACCCATCGCGTGGGTCACGGCATCGGCATGGACGGCCATGAGTGGCCGTACCTGGTCCGCGGCAACACACTGCCGCTAGCTCCCAACATGACTTTCAGTGACGAACCGGGAATTTACATTCGCGGCGAATTCGGCGTTCGGCTGGAAGACGATATGCACATCACGGAAAACGGGGCGGAGCTGTTCACGCCGCAATCGCCTGATCTAGAACGACCGTTTGGGAAGGGATAAAGATCGCCGTGATCGCGCGTAATCGCCGTAATCGCGCGGAATCGGCCCGATGGTGAATCTCGTCACGATGAATTCAGAAAAGCATCAGGAGTTAAGGACGCGGACGAAGGCGTTTGCTCTACGTGCCATCAGGATGTCCCAGGCGCTGCCACGGAGCCGCGAAGCAAATGTGCTTGTTCAGCAGGTACTTAGATCTGCCACTGGAATGGCGGCGAACTATCGCGCTGCCGGCAGATCAAGATCAAAGGCCGGATTCATCGCCAAAATCGGGGTCGTTGTTGAAGAAGCAGACGAAACAGTCTTCTGGCTCGAGATGCTGTTGGACAGCGGAATGATTCGCCCAGAAAAACTCCAAAATCTACTTGCGGAAGCCACACAGCTAGTGGCCATCTTCACCGCATCGCGTAAAACCGCCAAGAGCTAGGATTCTTTGTCCCAGTTGCGTGATCACGGCGATTTCGGGCGATTACGTGCGATTCCGGCGATCTCAAGCCTTGATCACGCGCGATCACCCGATCTACTTCAACGCATTCGCAATGAACGCGCTCACATCCTTCTTCAACTCGCCTAGCGACGAATCCTGGATATACATCATGTGTCCGGCGCCGTAATAACCAAGACTCACCTTGGCATGCTGTGCGTTGGTAAGGGCCATATGATTGAGCGTGTATTGCGTGGCGAAGTAAGGGGTTGCGAGGTCGAAGTAACCGGAACCGACGAAAAGCTTCATGAACGGATTTTTGTCGAAAGCGTCTTTCAGCGAATGCGCCGTATCAGGGAAACCGCCGCGCTGGACGCCCCAATCCCACTCGTCAAAGCGGAAGCCGCCGCCCAGAATGTAATACTCCAGGTCTGATTTGTAGCCGAGTTCACTGCGCACGTACTGATTGAACATCGCGGTGTACGGAGGACGAATGGCGCTCATGCTGGGATCGAAGGTTGCGGTGTCATTGATGTCAGAGCTTGACGTGCCGGTAAAACGGCTGTCGAGCCGCCCGATGGTCAGCCGTTTATCGCGCAAAAGCTCTTTCGTAAAGTGCGACTCGTCAATGCGCAGGTCGCTCAAGTCGATATAAGTTTTGCTCAGTCCGGTATAGCGCGCCAGATGATCGATCACGTCCTGGCGCTCTTGCGGGGTCAGGCGGTCGCCTTTAGCCAGCGCTTCGGCGTATGGACCGGCCGCCCACTGCTCGACTTCAGAACGCAGCTTGTCAAAATTTTGTTCGAGTTCGGGAGCCAGCTTTTTGTGGTACCACGCCGCGCTGGCATATGTGGGAAGAAAGAGCACAAAAGGAAGATCGTTGCCCGGAGAGTCATCGGTGGTCTGGAAGTTGAGAATGCTGGAGATCAGCATGATTCCATTGAATGCGATGCCGTGTTCCACCAGATAACCGGAAAGACCGGCGGCGCGCGTGGTGCCGTAACTTTCACCCACCATGAAAAGTGGTGATGACCAGCGCTCATAACGGCCAAGATACAGACGAATAAATTCGCCAACGGACTCGATATCGTTCTTGAGCCCAAGAAATTTTCTGGTCTGGTCGCGTTTCACTGCGCGGCTGTAGCCGGTGCCCACAGGATCAATGAAAACAAGGTCGGTCTGGTCCAGCCAGGTTTGTTCGTTATCGATTAATTGATATGGCGGCGGCGGCATCATGCCATCTGGCTGCATGCGCACGCGCTTAGGGCCGATTGCGCCCATATGAAGCCAGACCGAGGCGGAGCCGGGACCACCATTGAAAGAGAACGTGAGCGGACGGTGCTCATTCTGGCCGTCGAGCGTGTACGCGATAAAGAAAATGTGCGCTTCCACCTCGCCGGTATCGTTGTTCTTGAGCGGCATCATTCCGGTAGTGGCGGTGTAATGCAGCGTCTTGCCGCCTACATGGATTTCATGGTGCGTAACAACAGGCGGCTGCTCCGGTTGTTCTTTCTTCCCCTCGGCGGCTGGTGTGCCGGTTGGCTTGGCTTGTTCTGCAGGGCTGGCCGCGGGCGTAGGTGGCCGCTCACCGCGGTTTCTTTGGCCAAAAGAACAAAGAGAAAGGACCGTTACGACAATCAAGAAAGACGAGGCGCGACGCAGCATGGATTGACACTCCACATTCGGATTGAAGACGTTATGGTTAGACGTCTCTGAAGAAAACAGGTGAGTGTAGCTGGCAAGATTGAAAAGGGCAAATTAAGGCTGGTAAGGACCAGGGCAAACGCATCTTAATT
>JBARNL010000197.1:0-4209 GCA_049802955.1 Candidatus Angelobacter sp. | reverse complement strand
AAGTCATCGCCGAATTTCTTCGCGGAGAATTTTTCCACAAGGAATATGACGCGGACCGCGATCGCTTTACCTCTCTGATCGAACATCCCAACTTGACTGATGCCACCGAGAACGAGATCCGCCGCATTCTGCTTTTTCGCCGTCGCGACACCATGTGGTGGGAGCTTCCTGAAGACCGGCAGTGGTGGGAGATTGAGTTTGAGCCGGAAGACGTGGAGCAGGTAAGCGTTTTTCCCAGAGCGCACTGGCGAAAAATTGCGCGCGGCAACTTCAGAGCGCTGGACGTGGCGGCCCGCATCCGGCAGCTCAAAGGGCCGGAGCCGAATGAGTTTGCGAAAAAGATTTCCGATATCTGCGCCAATCTTTCATCCGATGTGCAGCAAGGGATGGTTATTTTCCTGGGTATCGACGAGGAGCGCCCGGTTACGCTGCTGGAAGGTAATCATCGATTTATCGCGGCTTTGCTGGCAGGAGGGCCGCAGCACCTTAGAAAATCGAGAATGGTGGCTGTTTTCTCTCCCCAGATGGAGAAGTGCTGTTGGTACAAAACCAGCCTGAGAACACTAGCCCGCTGCCTCAAAAACCGCATCCAACATCATTGGGACAGAGACACTGATTTAGCCCGATTGCTTGAGGCAACTGCCGGAACAGAAAATCTGGGCGCTTTTGCCGGAAGCACTCGCCCCGTGAAGTCCAAATAAGGACGTCCAAGTAAGTTTGAAACCAGAGTTCCCCGAGGTTTTTATGACAGCGCAATACCGAATTACGAGCATCCTGAGTACCTTGCTAATTGCCGGCGTGTGCTCCGCCCCGTTGCTTCGCGCGCAACAGACGAACCCGGCAACGCCGCAACAGGCGCCGGAAACCAGCCAGCAGCCACAGCCGCCCACAACGCAACAGCCAGCGACAACACAACCCGCGCAAACAGCCCCGGCACAGCCGACGAATGCTACCGCTCCAGTAGCGGCGCCTGCGCAGAATACTCAGCCCGCGGCTCCGAGTCAGACCCAGCCACAGCAACAGCCGGCATCGCCGGGAACAAGCGTGAACCCGTCGCAAGCGCCATTGGCCCCTGTCACCACGTATCCTGATGCTTCAGGCACGCAGCAGGAGCAGCCATCGCCCAACGCAGCTCCGGCACAAACCACTACGGTTCCGGAAGCGCCACAGCCTAAGACGCAGACTGAGCCTGTGGGCGCCGCGACTGCCGAAAGCGTCCCAACCGCCGGAGGCGCAGCAGCCAAACCGGCCGGTGTAGCCATTGCTCCGGCCAAGCAGCACCAGACACGCTCACTACTGTTGAAGATTGGCGCGGTGGTGGCCGCCGGGGCAGCTTTAGGGACCGTTTATGCGCTGAGCCACAGCACCTCGTCAACGCCTCCGGGGACTGGCATTGCTGGGGTTACAGGAAGATAGGGTACCGCATATAGTTTGTAACCGGCATATCGATAACAGGCAATTTTGTGACGAGCTTTTATTTCCGCCGACCGCTGTAACGATCGGGGCCGAAACTGCACAATGTACATGGACAGGCCGAATCCAATGACTCATAGAGCTTCCAACACTCCTTTGCTCATCTCCTTCTCCGGCGTGGATGGTTCAGGAAAATCCACGCAGATTGACAGTTTGCGCTGCGCGCTGCATGCCGCCGGACTCAAAACCACGCTGCTGGCTTTCTGGGACAACGTGGTGGTCGGAGTGAAATACCGCGAAGGCTTTGTCCATAAGGTCTATAAGAGCGAGCGTGGCATTGGAGCGCCAGGCAAGCCGGTGAACCGCCGCGACAAGAATGTGCGCGGCTGGCACCTCACTCTGGCCCGCCATTTTCTTTACCTGTTGGAAGCCATCCACCTCTGCCGCGTGGTGGCGCGCGCCAAAAAGAGCGGCGCGGAAATCGTGATCCTGGACCGCTATATTTACGACGAGCTTTCCAACCTGAACCTGCAAAACCCACTGAGCCGGGCTTTTGTAAAGCTGGTGCACGGCTTTGTGCCCCGGCCCGATATCGCCTACTTGCTCGATGCCGACCCCGTCTCCGCTTATGCGCGCAAGCCGGAGTATCCCGTGGATTTCATGAAGAAGTGCCGGCGCGCCTACTATGAGCTGGCCGGAATTTTAAAGACCATGACGGTGATTCCAGCGCTCGATCTGCCTGAAGCCAAGTATGCCGTGCTGCGTGCCGCCGAGCGCGAACTGGCAGCCCAGGGCCGTTCAACGGATTTGGTGTCAGGGAGCTTGTCAGCGGCGTAGGGTGGGCTGCGAGCAAAAAGCCTACGAATGGTTGGCAGAATATATAAACAAATCTTGCCTGCGCCGCAGGCCGCGCGTAACGGGCGGAGCGCGAACAAGAATAGATCGTGCCCATCGCTCAAAAAAGCCGAAATTGCTGATGCCTTTTACGCCGAAGGCTACGGCAATCATGGAATACTTCTGCGCATACTTCCCGAATGATCAGCGTGCCTGGGCTTGCAGCTGAAAAGCTGCGCAAGCCAAGCCCGTTTATCAAACTAAGAGGCCATTTCCACCGGCGGCGGAACCTGCAGGTTCGGCATGGGACGTCCGGCAAACAAGCGCCGGGTCGGCTTGGCCAGCCAGCGGGCCCATCGTGTTGACCACGCCACGCGCGCGCTATCAGTGGCAATGCCGGTATCGGCGTACATTCTGCGATAGAGTTTTGAAATCAGGATGAAAGCCAGCCGGCCTTTGATCGACTTCAGGAAGTGCGAGCGCTTCCAGATCACGCGAATGCTGTAAAAGTGGTCCCAAACTCCCTGCGTGCGCGCGCGTATTTCGTCGGCCTCCATGACAGGATGGGTCCAAAACAATTTTGGGCGGATCGCCTGCGGGATCAGCCAGCCGCGCGTGAGCGGAACGCCGCCGATGCGCCGCGTGTCATTCTGCATGGTTTGCTCCCAGCGGGCAAAATCCACCGTTCCGGGGAACGGCGTGAGCATTACGAACTGCGCAAACGTGAGTTCCGCCTGTTCAGCCACGGCAGCAGTGGCGTCGAAAGTGGCGGGACGATCACTGGGCAAGCCGAAGATGAACGAGCCCAGGACGTGAATATCGTGCCGGCGGAATTTGCGCAGACGGTCAATCAGGTTTTGTCCGGCGAGATTGAAATCCTTGTAAACGTCTTTCAATCCCTCGGGCGTAACCGCTTCCACGCCTACTAACGCGCCGTGAATGTGCGCGGCTTTCATTGCGGCCAGGAATTCCGCGTCCTCGGCGGCTTCCATGGTGATCTGCGTGAAGAAGACAGTATCGGAAGGAAGCTGCGCGAGACGAGACATCAGTTCAAAGCGTTCGGCTCGGACCGCTTTCAGTTCAGCCAGGCGCACAGCATTGTTCTGGCGCTTTGCCAGTTCGAGATCGGTCAATGTTACGGGATAAAAATTATCGTCGGCCAGGGCAATAAAACGGAAACCAATCCGGCGCAGGTTGACGATCTCTTCCACCACTGAGTCAGAAGGACGCTGCCGCGGACGCTGGCCATCCGTGCGCCACACGGAGCAGAACGAACAATGCTTGGGACATCCGCGGACCGTCTGCACGGAAGCCCACATATAACTGTTGGGCGGAAGCAGGTCCCAGCGCGCCGGCAGAAACTCATTACCTTCTATTCTTCCGCCGACGTAGACGGGTTCCGGCTTGCCGTTTGCGCAATCTTTAAGCACGCGCGCCCAGGCTACATCGCCATCGCCTTTTACCACGGCGTGCGCTCCGCCCAGTTCAACCGCTTCTTCAGGATACAGCGTGGCATGGATGCCGCCGAAGACCACATACGCGCCTCGCTCGCGCGCAATTTTGCCGAGTTCATAGCCGCGCAACGCGTTGCCGGTATGAATGCCGATACCCACCACGTCACCGGACGCTATGGTCAAAGGATCAGTGGTGGCAAGCGTTTCATCCACCAGAATGGGAGTTCCGTAAGAAAGAGGCGTGGCCGCAGCGAGCACATAGAGCCATCGCGGTGTAATGACCGCCGTTCCAAAAGAGACGTTGCTCGGATTGATCAGATGAACCTTCATGGTGCGATGGGCCACTCCTTGGCTACTACGGACTGTCTGGCTTGGAAATTCCCCTATATAAGGCAGGCAGAGAATTATTCAATGATGCACGAGAACAATGGTGCGCGAAAATTACCCGCGTTGGAAAAGCCCCTTGCTTGCGGGCGCCGGGGAACTTCAATGTCGTTTGATCATACTC
>JBARNL010000196.1:0-2725 GCA_049802955.1 Candidatus Angelobacter sp. | reverse complement strand
GAACAATGGTGCCCGAGAAGGGAATGCTAAGAATTGTTTAGGAGGAACTTTGGAACCTAAAGCGGTTTTTATAAATAGCGTGAACTCTAAGAAGAAAGCAAAAGGCCCTCCTTCCTGCTCGCGCGCTGTGCTTGCTTTTGAAGTTCACGGTATCTACAAACCGCTTTAACTTCCTGGCAGACGCCAAAATGCCCGGCACGAAAAGCTAAGAGCGGCTAATGGCAAAGAGCTAAAGGCTGACTTTCTCAGCCCATTTATATGCATTCATTCAGGCCTGTTGGCGACACGTTTTCTGAAAGAAATTTTCATGCCCTTGCGGGTATCTCGATAAGGACCATTTCAACCTCAACCCGTGGCGCATCTCTGGCATTTCACGCCCTGCTGCCTGGTGGGAATGGGTTTCCCCGACTGAAGTACCTCCTTCGAGGCCTCTTTCTTGCAGCCAAAACGCCTCCGTGCGGCTTCCAGCAGTTTTCTGTCCCCGTCCATGTAACAGGGTGCCAGCGCCCCTCTGCGTCCAAAGCCCCACGGGCGCAGATGGGGAAAACCTCACCACGGATAAACAAGGATTGGCACGGATAAGATTGGGAAATTTAGCCGCGGAACAACGCAAAAAGCGCGGATCAGGATAAAACGTAAGTTTCTATTCGCGCAACTTCGCAGGCGACCTGCGTTTATTAGCGTGATCTGTGATCTGCGGCAAAAAAGAAACGCCCGCCAATTCGGCGGGCTCATAGAATCCTGAGGATCTAATTCTGGCGGCTCAATCTACTTTTTTACCGCGGCCACGCGGGCGCTGAGGCGGGATTTAAACCGCGAGCCTGTGTTCTTGTGGATGACGCCCTTTTTCACGGCTTTATCGATCATGGAAACGGTGGTGCTGAAGGCTTCCTGGGCCTGCTTGGAGTCGCCGGTGGCCAGCGTCTCACGCAGCTTGCGCAGCGCGGTGCGCAGACGGGAGGTATTGGAGCGGTTGTCTTCCGTGCGTTTGGTGGTTTGGCGCGCGCGCTTCAGCGCAGAAAAATGATTTGCCATTGTGACTGTATGGTTCCTATCAATAAAGAGTTTTTTCGGAGGGTCAAGCCGAAGATGCTATTTTACTTGGGTTTAAGGGCCTTGGTCAATGGCAGGAGAGGGAATGTAGATGCTCCAAGATAATGTCACCCCATAACTGCAACGAAGCCGCGACTGTGTAAATTTCGGGTTCGCTCTTTCGTGCTCAACGATCACACCCAATATGTTCTATCCAGTGTCCTGTACTGGATTGCTTCCGCAATGTGCTTGCTCTCAATCTGCGGGCTGGCTTCCATATCGGCAATCGTTCGCGCGACCTTCAATATCCGGTCATGCGCCCGGGCACTCAACCCCTGCTGTTGCATGGCGCGTTCCAGCATGCGCTCGCTATCCGTACCCAGATCGCAATAGGCTCGGATCTGCCGTGAGCTCATTTGTGCATTGGAATAGTTGCGCTCACCGGCGGCGGCAAAGCGATTGAGCTGGACATCGCGGGCTTTTACCACGCGCTCGCGAATCTGCGCCGAGCTTTCCGCCTTGCTGTCACTCCCGCGCAGCTCTTTGTAATTCACTGCCGGGACGTCAATGTGAATATCGATGCGGTCCATCAGCGGCCCGGAAATTTTGGAGACGTATCGCTGGATCATCGTCGGCGAGCACGGACACTCTCTCTGTCCTGACCCATGGTAGCCGCACGGACACGGATTCATCGCTGCGGCGAGCATGAATCGAGCGGGAAAGGTCAGTGACATGGAAGCCCGCGCAATCGTCACGTTGCCGTCTTCTAGAGGCTGCCGCATTACTTCCAGCACGTTGCGCGGAAACTCCGGTAGCTCGTCCAGGAAGAGCACGCCGTTGTGCGACAGAGACACTTCGCCGGGACGCGGAATAATCCCGCCGCCGATCAGCCCTGCGTCGGAGATAGTATGGTGCGGAGACCGAAACGGCCGCACGCTCACCAGGCCGGAAGCGGCGTCCAGCACGCCGGCAACGCTGTGAATCTTTGTGGTCTCCAGCGCTTCTTCAAACGTAAGCGGCGGAAGAATGCCGGAAACGCGCTTGGCCAGCATGGTCTTGCCGGAACCTGGCGGCCCGATCATCAAAATGTTGTGGCCTCCGGCACACGCAATTTCCAGCGCACGCTTGGCCGTAAACTGCCCGCGCACTTCCTTAAAATCCGCGCCGCCGCTCTGCTCGGTCTCACTCAGCATCTGCGATGTATCCACCTGAAGCGGTGAAATACCATTGCCAATGTTCAGCAGGTTCACCACATCCATCAAGGACTTCACCGGATAAACATTTACCCCGCTGACCACAGCGGCTTCACGGGCATTCACTTCCGGCACAATCAGGTTGGCAATCTTCTTTGCTCGCGCGGCAATGGCAATGGGCAAAGCGCCGCGCACCCCGCGAACGCCGCCATCGAGTGACAGTTCACCGACCATCACGTATTCGGGAAGCTCCTTTTTTATCAGCCCGCCGTACGCGCCCAGGATTCCCATCGCCATCGGCAGGTCAAAGCCTGAGCCTTCTTTCTTGATGTCCGCGGGGGCAAGATTGATGGTGATCTGCGTGATTGGGACTTCAAAACCGCAGTTTCTCAGCGCCGCGCGGATGCGCTGCCGACTCTCACGCACCGCTGCATCGGGCAGGCCAACAGTCTGAAAGTTCTCTTCCTGGCTTCTGGTGGGGCTGATATCGACTTCCACCT
>JBARNL010000195.1:0-1918 GCA_049802955.1 Candidatus Angelobacter sp. | reverse complement strand
GACAAGGTCAGCAGACTTGGTGGCTGCATCGCGCAGGAATTTCTGGGCGGCTGTAAGGGCGGAAGGGGTTTCGCCCACGGGAGTTGGAGTGGTGGTGCTCATGCAGGTTCTTCTCCCTCCATTGAGCGACACCTTTTATGCAACGTCATCCCGAAGTCCGTCAGCGAGCGCGCGTATTGACGAGCGCGTGAGTAGGACTGAGGGACCTTGTGTCTTTTCGTTTCAAAAAAAACACAAGGTTCCTCGCCTCTATTCGGACGCTGAAGAAAACGCGTCCTCATCAACGAGGCTCGGAATGACGCGACTGTTGAAGATTTCCTCCTCATGCCTCGTTGGCCAGAATACTCGCCAAATGGATCGTCTGCGCACGGTCTTTGCGTCGTCCTAGAATTCCCTGCACGTGCATCAGGCAGCTTGGATCGATGGCCGTAACGTACTCTGCGCCGGTTACGGCAACGCTATCGCACTTGGATTCACCCATGGCGACGGAAATACTTTCAAATTTTGTAGCAAATGTTCCGCCAAAGCCGCAGCACTCTTCCGAGCGCAACATGTCCACCAGCTTTAAACCTTTCACACCGCGCAGGAGCTGAAGCGGTTCATTGCGCAGTTTCAATTCGCGCAGGCCGTGGCAAGACGCATGATAGGTAACGGTATGCGGAAACGCCGCGCCCACATCGGTAAGGCCCATTACTTTCACCAGGAATTCTGACAGTTCAAAAGTGCGCTTGCCCAGCGCCACAGCCTCATCGTGCGCCGGGCCGGAAGCTATCAGCTCAGGATAGAAGACGCGGACCATGGTGGTGCAGGAGCCAGAGGGGCAGACAATCACTTCTGCATCCTTGAAGACGCGCAGAAAGCGCTCAGCGCATGGCCGCGCCTCATCCCAAAAGCCGGAGTTGAATGCAGGCTGGCCGCAGCAGGTCTGGTCTGCGGGAAAATCCACTTCACATCCAATGCGCCGCAGAACTTTCACCGTATCCACAGCCACTTGTGGCTGCAACTGGTCAACAAAGCACGGCACTAAGAGTGAGATTTTACGGGCCATCTTTTTACGGGCCATCTGGGACTTGCGCGATTTTAGCAGAATAGCGCTTCGCAGTTCATGACAACTGAAAGGCATGGAGGTCGTTAGTCCACTTGCAGCATTTCGCATCTCATATTGCGAGGAATAACGCATGCCAGAATCCAAGCCGCTTGATGAAAAAATACAGAAGGCAATCGACAAGGCCCTATACGCCAATGGCAATCCTACCGCTCAAAAAGCCAGAAATTTCCTGAATGGCACATGGCTGGGCGAACCACTCCATGTCGTGCTGACGGATGTGCCCATAGGCGCGTGGACTGTAGCCATGGTTTTTGATGCTTTAGAGATGATCAACAGCCGCCATGAGTTCGCTCTGGCCGCAGACACGTCGATTGCGATAGGACTTGCCGGCGCTGCCGGTGCGGCAATCACCGGAGTGACAGACTGGTCTGACGTGGATCCTCCAGCCCGCCGCCTTGGGTTGATTCATGGGCTGTTGAATGTAGGTGCTACCGCGCTTTTCGTCACATCGCTGGTCATGCGCAAGAAGAAG
This sequence comes from Candidatus Angelobacter sp., assembly GCA_049802955.1. GTDB lineage: Bacteria > Acidobacteriota > Terriglobia > Terriglobales > Acidobacteriaceae > Angelobacter. The sequence goes on along the minus strand of JBARNL010000195.1, from coordinate 338 downwards.
GCGCGCAATGAGGGCCGGGGATTTTCTGCCCTGGGTTATGCCTTAATGTCATTCTCCGCCCACCTTGGCGGCAAGCTGGTCTACGAACATCGCGTAGGAGTGGATCGGACGGCAGGTGAGACGTTCCCGGAAAAGTTTACGGCAGTTTTGCCCGAATCCAATTTGCCGGATAACACGCCAACCCGTGCGGTGTACCAGGGCACGCCCATTCTGCTTGTTCGTCGCGGGGAGCGTCTCTTTGCTATGGCGGAGACGTGCTCCCATTTCAGCGGACCTCTTTCCGAAGGCAAATTAGATGGCGACAGCATTGTTTGTCCCTACCACGCATCTCGTTTTGC
>JBARNL010000194.1:0-3656 GCA_049802955.1 Candidatus Angelobacter sp. | reverse complement strand
CTTTTCCTGGTTCCATCCGTAGGCCACTGCCTTGAGCAGCGCAATGAGCGTTGTAGGCGATGCCGGAATAACTTTCTGTGACACGCCGCGCTCAATTAATGCCGGGTCCTGTTCCAGCGCGGCGCTGAAAAATGTTTCGCCGGGTAGAAACATCACCACAAACTCCGGAGTGGGCTCAAATTGTTCCTGGTAGAGCTTGGAGCTGAGCTGGAGCATATGAGTTCGGACCTGATTGGCATGGTCAGCAAGCTTTTGGCGGCGGAAGTCATCGTCCGTCGCTTCAACGGCTTCCAGATAAGCCAGCAGCGGCGTCTTGGCGTCCACCACAACGTTCTTGCCCCCCGGCAGCCGCACTACTAGATCAGGACGCAGCCGCCCAGTACTGGTCGTGACAGTTTCCTGCTCCACAAAATCGCAGTAGGGCAGCATGCCGGCAATTTCCACTACGCGCCGGAGCTGAATCTCTCCCCATCGTCCGCGCACCGTGGGGCTGCGCAGCGCTTTCACCAGATTGCCGGTTTCCGTCTGAAGTTTTTCCTGAGTTGAGATCAATGAGCGCACCTGCGTGGTCAGATCGCCATAGGCCCGGTCGCGCGTGCTCTCCATTTGCCGGATTTGCTCATCCACTTTCTTGAGCGACTCCCCAATCGGCGCGACCAGGTTCTCGACCGCCTGCTGCCGCAGTTCCAAATCCCCTTTGGCTTCGCTCTGGAACTTTTCCAATGTCGATTGGGCAAGATGAAGAAATGCCTGGTTATTGCTCTTGAGCGCTTCGGCGGAAAGCGCCTGAAAACTGTCGCGCAGTTCCTGCGTCATCTGGTTAAGAATTGCTAGCTTGTCGTCGTTGGCTTTGCGTTCCATGTCCACGGTGGTTTCCAGCTTGACCTTGGCCGCATTCAACTGCGTGTTCAAATCGGTAAATTTTTGTGCTTCCAGCCGCGCCTTCCCCAACTCCTGCTGCAGCGCTGACAAGCGTGCGTTCAACACCGCCGCATTCGGACGCACCAGCAGCCATGCAATGGCGAAGCCAAATGCTGCGCCCACCGCTATCAACAGAACGTTTGCCAGCCCCATCATGCTCTCACTCCGATCTCAAGGCGCTGCTTCAGCCAATTCATCCATTCACCCCGGCAACTTTCTTTTCCGCATCCACTTCAAGAGGCTTCACGGGCAGGAAAACGCGCTGCTCTGTTGCCGGACACAGATTTTGGTAATCACACCAGCGGCAATGCGAGCCCGGCTTGGGATCGAACTCGCCCCGGCGGATGCCCTCCGCGGCCTCTTCTATCTTTTCCCGCGCTGAGTCGAGCTGCTTCGGCGTTCGACTCGAAATCGCCAGACTATTGTCCTGCACGTTCACCAGCACCAGCTCTCGCGGAGACAGGTTCATCTGCGCCACCGCCATGGCATAAATCGATAGCTGAAGGCTCTCATCGGCAAACTTGCGTTCTTTCGGCGCTCCGGTCTTGTAATCGATGACACGCACTACGCCTTCTTCCAGCAGATCAATCCGGTCAATGCGGCCTTTTATCTCGCGCTCACCCAGCTTGAAGCTGAATTTGTGCTCCGTGGCAATCACGTTCGCTGATCCTCTGGGGCTGGCCAGCAACAGCGTGCGCAGTTGGTCCACGCCGCGCTCTTCATACATCTTTCGTTGCACCGGATCGTCAATATAGCCCTTGCCGAACTCAACCTTGAATGCCTCAACCGCGTCTTCAATACTCAGTTCCTTGGCGTGTGCCGCCGGATCGTAATAATTCTTCAGCACCGTGTGGATGGCAAAACCGTACTGCATGGCCGCCGCAGCCTCGCCAGGAATCTTCCAGTCGCGCTCCAGCTTGAACTTCATCGGACACGTTGAATAACTCTGCACAGCGTTAGCGCTAAGCGCCATCTCGGATGAGAAAGCTGGCGGCAGAAGCATCCAGCGCCCCAGAGGTGAAGGATCGAGCGGCAGCGTAGCTGGAGTTGCGCCATCGACGTTCCGCGTGACCAATGCAGCGCTCAGCCGCCGGTCACCAATCAATGGACGCAAAAATCCCGGGGGGGTCGGATCCTTCTTTCCCTTCCCTGGTCGCGACCCGATACTCAGCCGGTCGCGTGCCCGCGTGATCGCCACATAAAACAGCCTGCGCTCTTCCTGGTCATGCACCAGCTTGCCTTCGCCCACAGCAATAGAGCTGCGCAAAGCTGGCGGAAACTCAAACAGCCCTTCCTTGAAGTATGTTGGAAAGCTTCCGGATGTCACCCGTAGCAGCCAGACACGAGAAAACTCCAGCCCCTTAGCGGCGTGCACGCTCATCAACTGCACCGCATCAGGATGTTGGCGCTCCAGCTCGGCCATCTGCTCTTCCGTAAACAGCGGGACTATGCCCCGGCCTTTCTGGTAATAGTCCAGGTATTGCAGGAACTCCGGTAGCGAAGTGTTCTTGACGAATGCCTTTTTCTCCCACGTTGCGGCAAAGCGCAGAATTGCCTGCACCACCGCATCCTGCTCCGGCAAACCAAACTGGCGGACAAGATAAGTGAGCGCGCCTTCCGCGCTCAGCTCCTGCTCCCGGATGAATGCGCGCGATTCCTTGATTGCCTCCAGCACCGGCGCGGCCGACTCCAGAGTGTGCAGCACGGCTTTAAAACTCTTCTGCCCGGCGGCTACGCTCAGCTTTTTTCGCAGCTCATCCGCGGCGACATTGAACTTTTGCAGCGCGCAGGCTCGGAACAGGCTGTCCGCATCATTGTCATTGCCAACGGCTCCGGCCAATGCGAGCACGTCCCGCGCCATGGCGGTTTCCAGCACGTTGAGCCCGATCACAATAAAGGGAATGTCCCGCGACGCCAGCTCCGCCATCAGATCTTCCCGCTGCATGTGCTGGCGGTAGAGCACCGCCATCGAACCATCACCCGGACGCTGGTTCTTTCGCAACTGCTCAATCTCTTCACCGATCAGCGCAGCCTCGCTCTCATGGCAATCGGTGAGGACAATCTCCACCGGATCGTCAAAAACCAAGCGGCCTTCCTGCTGATCACGGCGGTCGCGTCCCGATTCAAGCTGCGCGCGCTGGAACTTTACGCGATCACCCAGCGACTGCACCGGCGGATTCTCATTGATGGCCGCGAAAGCTACGCGCAGAATATTTCCACGCGACCGCTGATTTTCATCCAGCACCACTCCCTCGGTTAGGGGAAAGCGCTTCTGGAACTCTTCAAAGGCCGCGCTCGATGCTCCACGAAAACGGTAGATGGCCTGGTCCGGATCGCCCACGGCAAAAATGTTCTGCTCTTCACCGGCCAGCAGCTGCGCCAGGATGATGTTGCTGGAATTGCAGTCCTGAAATTCGTCGATCAGGATGAACCGCGCCTTGCGGCGCTCGCGCTCCAGCAATATCGGGCTTGATTCCAGCAGCCGCACGGCGTTACGGATCATCATCCCGAACGTCCCCAGGTTATCGCGCTCCAGCAGCCGCATGGAGTTCGTGTAAACCCGCGCAATCTCCTGCCAGCGGTCAATGATTTCCTGCACGCCCGTCTCTTCCACCTCTTTGGAGCGGCAGTTGCGCGGCAGATCGCCGTCCGGACGCAAACTATTGATGTATTCCTGAAACTGTTCCGGCCCTACCAGCTCTTCATGGCAGCGATCAAAAAAGTTCTTCAGGTCT
>JBARNL010000193.1:0-1964 GCA_049802955.1 Candidatus Angelobacter sp. | reverse complement strand
ATTAAAGATCTGCGGATCGCCAAACGCCCATTGAAAAAATTGCATCGAATCCGCAGTGATCCACGTGTGATATCGAGCCAATGAACGCATTTTTGGCGTAAGCCCGCGCGGGTTTGAAGGGTGTGGTCGCAGGAGAGAATTAAGCTGATGACCGGGTACTCCATAGGGGCTGAATCCAGCAACTCTGCTCCTTGGAGCGGGTTAAAATAGAGGGAGCAGATCTGGATCTCTCGCCGAGTGAAATCTGCTCTGGCGTGTTCTGTAAGTGGTTGATTTTACAAATTTTTACAGTGCGGTGCAGTCAAATTCAGCTGCTCTGCATCTAAATGGAATATACGCCACCAAATTTAGAGGAGTTAGTTATGGTCATGAAGAGAAATCTTTCGGTGGTCCTGATTGCCATGGCGCTGTTGGCAGCCGGCTGCTCGCGCGTAGGTAGCCGCACGGACGCGCAGGTCGCCTCCGATGTGCAGAACAAGATCAATGGGGACAGCAGCATCCCCGACAAGCAACTCAATATCAACGCCAATAGCGGAGTGGTAACGCTCACGGGTACCGTGGCCAGCGATGCCGCGCGTAATGCGGCTGCAAACGACGCGGCGCAGATTGAAGGCGTGAAGACGGTCGTGAACAATCTTGAGGTTGCGCCAGCTTCAGCGGCAAACCAGACAGCGCAGCCACAGGAGCAGGCGAACAATAATCCTCCGCCTCCGATGAAGGAAGAGCGGCGTCCTTCACCCAGCACGCGTTATCGCAGTTCGCGTTCAACTTCCAGCAAGTCGGCCAGCAATAACAGCGGTGATAACGGATTGCGCACTACAGTCCCAGCCGGAAGCAGCAGCGGAAACACCAGCAGCAATTATGACACTTCACAATCGACTGCTCCGCCTACGCCGACACCCGTGCCAGTACCGCAGAAAATCACGGTGCCATCTGGAACTCAGCTGAGCGTGCGCTTGAATGATGAAGTGGATTCAGAAAAAGCGCAGGTTGGCGATGTGTTTCACGGATCAATCTCAGCGCCGGTAACAGTGGGCGAAGAGACAGTTATTCCCACCACGGCCGATGTTGAAGGCCGCGTGGTGGAAGTGAAATCGGCTGGACGGTTCGCTGGACAATCCTTGCTGACGCTTGAACTCACGAAGCTCACGATGAACGGAAAGACCTACACTCTGCAGACCAGCCAGTGGACCAAGTCCGGTAATGGCCGTGGCAAATCCACTGCGGCGAAAGTTGGCGGCGGAGCGGCCGTGGGCGCGGTGCTGGGCGGAATCTTTGGCGGCGGTAAAGGCGCGGCCATTGGCGCAGCCGCAGGCGCTGGCGCGGGAACAGGCGTTTCTGCGGCTACTAAGGGCCAGCAAATCATCCTGCATCCGGAAGCAGTGATTGCGTTCCAATTGCAGGGGCCAATCACGGTAACGCCGGGCGCAAGCCGGTCAGCGATGACTCAATAACAATATTAAATCCAATGAAAAACGCCGCGATTTGTGGCGGCGCTTTTCATTGTCTTTGCGCCTGAGACTCGCTTTAGCGGTTTTTGAATATAGTAGACCATCAAACAAAGCAAAAGGTCCCTCCGGCCTGCTCACACGCTGATGAATGCGCGTGTTCGCTGACGGCACGCCGGCATGACGTGTGAAAGAAAACAATCAGCTTTCACGATCCCAACCCGCTCAAGACCAAGTTCCTTCAAATTCCTTTGCGTCCTTCGCGTCCTTTGCGTCCTTTGCGGTGAAACTCTTGGAGGTGAAATCGGCAAACTCACTTTCCGCCCAGGCAAAATTCCGCCACCAGGGGCAGATGGTCTGACGCCAGCAGGGCCATGCGGCTGCGATGAAGCAGAAATTCTTCCAGCGCCAAGTCACGATCAAAATACATGTGGTCCAGGTGCATGATTGGCAGCACGCCGGGATACGTGCGCTTGCGATTGAGATGAAGCTGTATATCGACGCTCTCAAAAGAAT
>JBARNL010000192.1:0-4032 GCA_049802955.1 Candidatus Angelobacter sp. | reverse complement strand
CATATAGAAAAATTGCTTTGCGTTGTCGCCATGCGGATACACGCCGGCATCGGTGCCGAAAGCCATCTTGGCTCCGCCCTTGACTGCGCGCTCAAAATTCTCGCGCTGTAACTTGCCGATCTTCTTTTCTTTCTCCACATTTTCCTGAGGCAGGCCAAATTCGATTGCTTTGCCCAGGATGTAATCGTCGTTGTAAATATCCATCACCAGATAGACGCCATGCTCTTTTGCCAGACGGATGCCTTCATCATCGATAAGGCTGGCATGCTCGATTGAATCAATGCCGGCAAGAATCGCGTTCTTGATTCCCTGCGTGCCGTGAGCATGCGCGGCGATCTTGCGGCCAGCCATGTGCGCTTGATCGGCTGCGGCCTTCAATTCTTCCGGCGTAAATTGCGGCGCGCCAGGACTATCGCCTTTGGAAAGCACGCCGCCAGTCGCCAGAATCTTGATCACGTCCACGCCATATTTCACCTGCGCGCGCACCACGTGGCGAATCTGGTCAACGCCATCGGCAATCTGGAAGTCGCGCTCTTCAGGAAACATGCTGACGCGGGTTTGCGGAGAAAAGTTGTTCAGATCGCCGTGTCCACCGGTGATAGAAATTGCCGGGCCGCTGGCCACGATGCGCGGCCCTGGAATTAATCCTTCATTGATTGAATTGCGGAGATCAACGGCCAGAAACGGCAGCGATCCCACATCGCGCACGCTGGTGAAACCAGCTTCCAGGGTCTTGCGCGCGTTTACCACGGCGGCAAAGGCGCTTTGAAACGGCGTGTCCTTGAAATTGTAGATCTCATCGTAGCGGTCAGCCCGCGCGCCCAGATGAGTGTGGCAATCGATCAGTCCCGGAAGCACGGTGGCGTGCGAAAGATCGACTACAATTGCGCCCGCGGGAATTGTGACTGAATTAGCTGGAGAAACGCTTTGAATCCGATCGCCAATCACCACGATCACCATGTTCTCGCGCGTTTTGTCGCCAGTGCCGTCAAAAAGATGTCCGGCGCGAAGATAGACGGTCTTTGGAGCGGGGGTTGGCGCTGGTGTCTGCGCAAATGCAGATAGAAATGCGGTCGCCACTACAAAGATCAGCAATACAAAAAAGAGAGAAAAGCGTTTCATCCAAAAGCTCCTGAAAAAAGTAACGGAGAGTATATAGGAAGAAAGCGGCGACGAGCCGCACGCGCCGAGTTGCTTGCGACGAGCCCGCGCGCTTCAAGGCTGAATAATTAAACGAAAATCCGCGCTGTTAAAGCGCCCTGGAGCGTAGCAACATCTGATTTATGCACGGAGTTAAACGGCGAGGCCGCACGCGCCGAGCCGCGTGCATCAAGCGCATGACACACTGACCATGTTCCAAATTCTCAAGCGCTTTGGAGCGTAGCCGACAAAACTGAAGCACTAGCTCTTGGCAACCAACAGCACTCGAGAAAAATTTAACCAGATGCGCCAGCGGTCGTATTCACGGCTGTGTGACGTCGCCGTAACCACGGCGTCTTCCACACAATTTTTGCTGAAAATCACTTGCAATTTCGATCCCAATCCCACCATGGGTCCAATCAACATGGTTGCATCGCGTTCACCCACAGGAAGAATCAGGTCACGTTCCTGAAATGGAAGGCCGTTGCTGGCCAGCCCGCGAAGGATCGCAATAGTCCCGCCTTCCGGGATTTGCAGCGCCTGCGTTTCCGGAGATGCTTCAGGTGAGACTGAACCTTCAGCTCGCGTGGCAACCTGCGTATGGCTTGCCCCGCTAACCCCAGCGGCGCTGACCACAGTGACGGCCGGAACGCCAAGCTCCCAGTCTTCCGGCGGAAAATAAATTCCCCAGAAGTTTTCCGGGCGATACAGTTCAATCCCGTATTCGCGCTCGCCGGAATCCGCCCACATCACTTGGCCAACGCGCCATTTATAAGGAGCAAGCATGGCTACGCGAACTTCCATCTTGGGTTCCAGCGGGACCGCTGAACGGATCTTGGCGCCATGCCGGTTTACAAGAATAGTTTCCGCGGCCCCACTCACGTGTGACCCGTCACTCTTCTGGCCGGAGACCGCCAAGGCTAGCGATACAAGAACACGAGAGCTTCTACGCCCCCGTTCCTGTGGAATGAGTTGCGCCATATGTCTCTTTAAGACAAAGCTTAGATTTAAGGAAACTATAGAGCCTGCGGCCAGTTGCAAGCTATATTACCGGCAACTCTCACTTGCCGATACCAAAAAGAAACGTCCCATTGTCCCACGGTAATCTCGACTGTCAATACCTCAACATGTTCAATTCCTGGGACAGCAAACGGTTCAGGCGCTATCGGCGGCGATAAGCCCCTTAAAAACCAATTACTTAACGAGAAACTCCGCGTTGCCGTCTTTGGCAAACGGAGTTCCTTATGTTCGATGGGCGAACCCTAAAGCACTGGCTCAATACTGCTCACATAAATTGTCTGCGTAGCTTGATCCAGCGCGCCTTTAATTCTGACTTTTTTCGCGGCTAATTCAGCCGGCCGCTCCTGGTCACTCAGCTTGTATATCTTTTTACTCGACGGGACATACAAAACATACCAATATCTCCTTGCGCATCCCTTCACGCAGTTGGCCGCGGTATTTACCTTCGCCTTCGCCATGATCTCTTTGTGTGAGCCCTTTGCCGCACACTGGCCGTCTGAGATCACGCCCACAAATGTTTGCATTGGCGCCGCGATTTTTGCCCGGGCCTTTTGCGCTTTGGGTTGCGCGGGCGTAGCTTGCGAGGCAAACGCACAAACTGACAAAACTACGCTCGTGATCACCGCACTCACCGTTGGATGTCTCTTCATTTCTTTTTGTCCTGTCCCGATTTCCTTTTCAGATCCAGTGTCATCAGTGTTAATCAGTGGTAAGTTTTGCTTTTCCGATCACCGGATCACCAGATCACGCGCGATCACCCGATCCACCAGCCAATTCTGCTAAAGACTTCGATTTTCGGTAGTGGGTCAGCTTGAAATCAATTTCACCCACTACTAGAAATTCGTCATCCTGAGGTCCGTAAGCGAGCAAGCGCTTTCTTCAGCTTGCGAGTAGGACCGAAGGACCTTGTGCTTGAGCTCCTGATAAAGCTGCATTATTAAATCCAAACTGGACCAGTACCAGGTTTTCTGGCTGAGAGCCAATAGCTAAGAGCTTTTTTATCTACATAGCCCACCCGGGGGTAAAGCTTTTGTTGCAAACAAAGGAGAAATCCAATTCAACCGAGCGGTGACCGGACGGTCGAAGTCCTTTTCGGCATGTTTTTCGCTCCCAAATCACGTCCAATCGTGCCCAGACCATCCAGCTTCCAGCCGCTAACAAAAAGGGTTTTAACATACTGAAAACACGAAGCTTAGATTAGCTCAAGCGGAGGCGAAAGTCAAGCAAAATCGTCTTCCGGCATCTCTGTTCTGCTGCGATGTTCGTACCTACAGTTCCTGGGCCCGCACGAGTCCCGGCGAGCCGGGATCATCTGTACCCGCCAACGGTCATCCCTGTTCATCATGGTGAGATTTTGCTTTTCCGATTCACCAGATCCCCAGATCACGCGCGATCACCAGGTAAAGCCGCGCGGCGCAATAATCGCCGCGCCTCCAAATGTCATTCGCCCGTCGACGGCCAGAGGCCGGAGCCCCTGAGCGAAGTCGAAGGGGCCGCAGCCGGGAGCCGAACGATCTAGATTGGCGAAGCCAAACCTTACGGCCATTCGCGAGATTCAAGCAAAATCCTTCTTAGCTTGCTTTCCCTTCCTTGGCTGCCCGCGCCTGCGCCGCGTCATAGCTTTCGCCATAAATCGACGGCACTTTTCCGCCCATGGGCCTCAAATATGTAGAAAGCTGTCCGCGATGGTGGATGGAGTGGTTCTGTGAGAGCTGAAGAAAGCTCACCGCCGGCATCTGAAACATGCCCCGAAAATCGATGGATTTGGTCAATTGCTCGCCGCTTAACCCCTCAATCTGCTTCACATTGGCCTTGAATGACTCATCAAACCACGCGGCAATCTTGGCGGAGTTGTTGATGGCCTCCGGGCGG
>JBARNL010000191.1:0-4921 GCA_049802955.1 Candidatus Angelobacter sp. | reverse complement strand
GGAACGGTATGAGCAGGAAAGGCTGGAAGAGGCCAGCCTGAAAGAAGTGGAGTCTTCGCTGCGCGCCCGCAGCCTGAAGGCAAAACTTACGCCGCTGGTCGATGTGATTGTGGCGGCCGGTACATGTCTTGTGTTGTGGTTCGGCGCGCGGCTTACGCTCAGCGGCGCTCTCTCTGTGGGATCAATGGTGCTCTTTGTGCAATACCTGAGCAAGATGTACAAGCCCATGCAGGAGCTTTCCAAAATGACCGACACATATTCTAAAGCAGCCGTGGGCTATGAGCGCATCCAGGAAGTCCTGCAAACCGATGATGAGGTACGCGATCTACGCGGCGCTAAGGCTGTAAAGGAATTGAAAGGCAAGATTGAGTTCGAGCATGTTTCATTCGCGTATTCGCCTGACCAGCCCATTATTAAGGATATGAGTTTTTGCATCCAGCCCGGACAGGTGGCGGCATTGGTAGGGCCAACGGGAGTAGGCAAGACGACGATCGTAAGCCTTGTGCCCCGGTTCTACGATCCGAATGAAGGCGCAATAAAAATTGACGGCATCGATATCAAGCAGATCAAGCAACAATCCTTGCGGCAGAACATCAGCTATGTCTTGCAGGAGAACGTGCTATTTCACGGGCCGTTGTGGCAGAACATTGCGTATGGAAAGCCGGAAGCGACCCAGAAGGAAATTGAGCGCGCCGCTGAACTGGCCAATGCCATGGAGTTTATTGAAAAGCTGCCGCAGGGTTTTGACGCCATAGTGGGCGAGCGCGGCATGACGCTCTCTGGCGGGCAGCGCCAGAGGATCGCCATTGCGCGAGCCATCATCCGCAACACGCCGATTCTGATGCTGGATGAGCCGACGTCGGGGCTGGATGCGGCCTCAGAGAAGCTGGTGTTTGAGGCGCTGGACAGGCTGATGGAAGGGAAGACCACGATCGTGATTGCCCACCGGCTTTCTACCATTCGCCGCGCAGACGTGATCTTTGTGGTGAATGAAGGAACAATCGTGGAGCAAGGCAGGCATGAAGAACTGCTCAAAGCAGGCGGCCTGTATTCAGAACTTCATAAGCTTCAGTTCAAGGGCGAAGAGGCCGCCTAGAAATTTTTTATCACAATTGATTCAGCTCGGTAATGCGGGCCTGTACAACCTTAGTAAAGGCCGCGGCTTTGTCGGGCGGGTATCCTGCGGCGTGAAAGGAGTCCAGGATCTGGTCCGTGGAGAGTTGAGCCAGCAGGGAACCCAGCCACTTTGCGTCAGCGCGAGGAATGCGATTACCCACCCAGCGCATGTGCACCAGATGAAAATAATGCGGTGGATCGAGAATGTGCAGCGGTGGCGGACAGCGGGGAAAGTTAAAATCCACGTAAGTTGGCGTTACTTTCGCGACAAACTTTGATTCGCGATATGCCTTGAGATTGTTTTTCGATCCCGCCTCTGTGTAGCGAGTGCCGGAAGCGCCGAAAGCTGTGCCTACATCCGTTACAAGATATTGTTCTTGGCCGTCCTTATCGGTAAAGATGGCGTTGTTTTCGTCTTTGAGGTCCCAGTTGCTGAGGAAGGCCATCATCACCCGCAGGCCATTGAATTCACGTGTCCCCACAAATGGATTGTGCCGCCAGTTCCAGTTGGCCTCCTTCTTTTTTCCGCCAATATGGCGTTGCAACCGGGCCCCATCGAAATGGTTTGGAGAAATTATGTGGCCTTGTCCGCGGTGCAGGTGAGCGGGAAGTTCCTTTACTTCTAAATTAGGGACGTAATAGTTCTCATTCGTGAAATAGCCAATGGCCCATAACAGCCGTGTTGCCACGACTTCCGGCTGGGCCTCAATTCCCAGCTTGGCTTTCCACTTTGTCCCATTCGCATCTTCCACGTCGAACTTGGAATTTTGTCCGTGCTTATCTTCCTTCAGGAATTTCACCGGCAGTTGCGGACGATGCTTTTCCGTTCCAGGACCGTTCAGCATATCTTTTGACTTAATGTCGCCAGGATCATGCCAAATGGCAGGCTTGGCGGCGAAGCTGTCTTTGGCCGGCTGTTGGCCCGAAGCGGCAACACTGGAAGAGGCCACCAGGACCGCCACTGCGAGCGTCCATCGGCGAACAGATGCATTACGGCCAAAAAGCATGAGAGTACCCGAAAGTTGGATGCTGAATTCAGAGCAGAGGAGATAGCCAAAGCCGCAGGCCAGAGCTGCATCTAAATATTATGGTAAAGCGCGCGACAACAAGGACGCCCCAACGTGGATAAAAAGGAGCACCATTGAAGCTGATAGTTCAGCCGGCGGACGGCGCTGCGCCCCTGCTCAAAGACATTCAACGGGCCAAGAAAAGCATTGAAATCATTATTTTTCGTTTTGACCAGACGGAGATCGAACACGCGCTGGAAGACGCCGCCCAGCGAGGCGTATTTGTCCATGCCTTGATCGCATTTACTAATCGCGGCGGAGAGAAGAACCTGCGCAAGCTGGAAATGCGGTTTTTGGAAAAGGGAATCACAGTGGCCCGTACCGCGGATGACCTGAAACGCTATCACGGCAAGATGATGCTGGTAGACGGCAAGGAACTTTACCTGCTGACTTACAACTTCACGCATCTGGACACAGAGCGAAGCCGCAGCTTTGGTGTTGTGACCAGGAACCGCGAACTGGTGAAAGAGGCGTCGCGGCTTTTTGCCTGCGATACGCAGCGCCAAGAATACAAGTCCAGCTCGAAGAAGTTTCTGGTAAGCCCGGTGAATGCGCGGCAAGGGCTGGAGGCGTTTATTAAGGGGGCCAAGAAGGAACTGCTGATTTACGACGTAGACATCGCGGACAAAGAAATCCTGCGGATAGTTGAGGAACGAGCCCAGGCAGGAGTGCAGGTCAAGATCATCGGGCACGTCTCCCGCAACAAGCGCCTTGCCGTCCGGGCGTTTAAACGCATGCGGCTGCATACGCGTGTGGTCATTCGCGATTGCAAACAGGCATTTCTCGGTAGCCAGAGCATGCGCAAGCTCGAACTGGATGAGCGCCGCGAAATCGGCATGATCGTGAGCAATGCGAAAGTCGTTGGTTCAATGGTCACGGTTTTTGAAGATGACTGGAAGGCGTCAACGCCGGCGGACCGGGGTGCAGATAAAAAACGAATGAGTGCGCGGGTGGAACGAACGTCGAGAAATGTCACGAAGGCCGTGAAGAGGAAGCTTGCGTTGGGGCCTGTGGTACAGAATGTGGTGAAGGCCATTGAAAAGGAAGCAAAAGTGGAAGTGGACCGCGATGAAGCAAGCGAAGTGGTCAAAGGCGCAATGGCGAAAGCAGTGAAAAAGGCGGCAGAAAAAATTGTGGAAGAAGCCGTGGCTGAATAGCAACTCGGCCAGGACATTATCGGATACTGCATCTAATCTCAATAAGAAAGGAGAATGTTCATGGGCCTTCAAGCTTGCAGAAGGTGGATGTCTCTGGGTCTTCTCTCCATTCTGATGTTCCCGTGGGCGATCGCACAGAAAGGAGACACGGGCGTAGTCAAGGAATTCCAGGGCCGGATTGACAACTATCTTTCAGCCAAAAAGAAACAAGACATCGCGAAGAAGCCGACCGGCTCTCCAGGCAAGCTGGCACAGGAGAAGCAACAGACAGCAAAAAAGACGCAGGCGGCCCGTCCGGAAGCTCAACGCGGAGACATCTTTACGCCAGCGGTTGCGGCTTATTTCAAAAAGCAGATTGAGAGCACGTTGCAGGGGCGGGGCGGCGACAATATCCGCGCAAGCCTGCGCCATGCCGAGCCGCTGCCGAACGTGCAACTGCAAGTAAATGCAAAATATCCCAGGAACCTGCCGCTGCAATCGACCCCGCCAACGCTGCTGAAGAACCTTCCACCGCTTCCCAAAGAGCTTCAGTACCGGATTGTTGGTTCAGCGCTGGTGCTCTATGACATGTCTTCCGGCCTGATTGTGGACTTTATTCCCGGAGCGGTGCCGGCGGCATGAAAAAAAGCAGAGTAATAATTTACAGAAACGTGATGTTGCTTGTCGCAACACTGGCATTCACGCTGGCCGGGCACTTCCGAGTAGCGCAGGCTGGTCCGAGAGCAGTTTCCGCGCAGACGGCGGCAGGCAAGCTCGACATCAGAATTCCGCTGCAAGACAAATCAGTGCGATTTGCCGTGATTGGCGACAGCGGGACTGGCGATCGCGCGCAATACGAAGTTGCGCAGAGGATGGAAGCTTACCGGGAGGCGACGAAATTTGATTTCGTAATCATGCTGGGCGACAACATTTACGGCAGCCACTCACCCAAAGACTTTGTAAAAAAATTTGAGCAGCCTTACAAGCCTCTGCTGGATGCCGGGGTGAAATTTTACGCGTCGCTGGGAAATCATGACGATCCTGACGACGAACGGCTTTATAAACCCTTCAACATGGGCGGCGAGCGCTACTATGCGTTCCGCAAAGGCGAGGTTGCTTTCTTCGCGCTGGACAGCAATTACATGGACCCTAAACAGCTTAGCTGGCTTGAGCAGAACCTGAAAGATTCGCAGGGCACATGGAAAATCTGTTTCTTCCACCATCCTTTATATAACGATGGCCGGCATCATGGGGCCGACGCCGATCTGCGGACCCAGGTCCTTCCGCTCTTCCAGCGCTATGGAGTGAATGCTGTGTTTTCAGGCCATGAGCACGTGTATCAGAGAATCAAGCCGGAAAATAATATCTACTACTTTGTGCTAGGCAATTCCGGCAAGCTCATGACGCATGACTTTGGCAAGCCCAGGGAGCGAGTGAAAGGTTTTGATACTGACCAGAGCTTCATGCTGGTAGAGATCGCCGGCGACAAGCTGTACTTCCAGACGATTGCGCGCAACGGCGAAACTATTGATTCCGGCGAGCTGCCGCGACTGCACCACTAGAAACTTCACCACTAGAAATTGTTTGTCCGCCGTTTTCAAA
>JBARNL010000190.1:0-2997 GCA_049802955.1 Candidatus Angelobacter sp. | reverse complement strand
GCTCACCACTTCCTCAATGTCTTCACGGGCTACAACGCCGGTGGAAGATTCGTCCAGGTGATATTTCTCGCGCAGGGCGCGCAGGTTCTCGCGCTCCTTGCGCTCTTCGTCGGAATAGAAACGCGCCTTCTCGAACTCATGGTTCGCAATGGCGTTCTCCATCCGGTGAACGATAAACTTGATCCGCTTCTGGACTTCAGTAATCTCTTCCGGAAGCGAAGTCTGGCGCAGCTTTACGCGCGCTCCGGCCTCGTCCATCAGGTCGATAGCCTTATCCGGAAGGAAGCGATCAGGGATATAGCGGTTAGAGTGATAGACCGCGTACTGAATTGCTTCGTCCGTGTAGCTTACGGCGTGGAACTTTTCATAGCGCTCTTTAATGCCGTAGATGATCTTGACCGCCTGCTCTTCACCGGGCGGTGGGACCTTTACAGCCTGGAAGCGCCGTTCCAGCGACCGGTCTTTCTCAATCGATTTGCGATACTCGCCCGGCGTGGTTGCGCCGATGCACTGAATTTCTCCGCGTGAAAGCGCGGGCTTCAGGATGTTTGCGGCGTCCAGCGAACCTTCCGCCGAGCCGGCGCCCACCAGCGTGTGCAACTCATCGATAAAGATGATGCAATTCTGGCTCTCCATCAATTCTTTCATGATGGTCTTCAGGCGCTCTTCAAACTGTCCGCGATATTTGGTTCCGGCAACGATCAATGAAAGATCGAGCCCGAGAATTCTTTTGTCCGCCAGGAATGACGGAACGTCGCCATCGGCAATGCGCTGGGCCAGTCCTTCAACAATGGCGGTCTTGCCCACGCCGGGTTCGCCGATCAGCACCGGATTGTTTTTGGTGCGGCGGCACAAAATTTGTATCACACGCTCAACTTCGCCTTCACGGCCAACGAGCGGATCAAGCTGGCTATCCATGGCGGCCTGGGTCAGGTCGCGAGAGAATTCCGCCAGCAGAGAAGATTCGCGGTTGGAGCCGCGCTGGGGCTGGGCTTTTTCCTGCGTGCTGCGCGCCAGTTCTTCGCGGATAGCACTCAGGCGCAGTCCACGCTCATGCAGAATTTCGGCGGCAAAGCACTTCTCTTCACGCAGCAATCCCAATAGCAGGTGCTCCGTGCCAATGTGCTTATGGCTGAGCCGTTCCGCCTCTTCCGCCGCGTAGGCCAATACCCGTTTGCATTCATTGCTTAAAGGCAGGTCCACGGAAGTGGAAACCTTTTCCCGAATCGTGGTGTGCCCTTCAATCTGCTTACGGATAGACTCTACCGACGCATGAGAGCGCAGAAAGCGGTTGGTCAACGCTTTGTCTTCGCGCAATAAGCCCAGCAGCAGGTGCTCCGTCTCTATATACGGAGAGCCGAACTGGCTGGCCTCGTATCTTGCGAAGAAAATTACGCGCCTGGCTTTCTCTGTGTACCGCTCGAACATATTCCCCTCACCCAGATGCTCCCAGTCACCTCTGCCGGAAACATCTCTCTGTCTTTCTGGCTGCGTACTGCGCACTCCACCAGAAAGAAGCCTTCCTGTCCTGCCAGCGACCCTCCGTCACGAGGGCGTCAAATTGCTGCGCCGGACAAAACTACCACCTGCCTATCGGCAGAAAAACCTAAAACCTGTCCCTCACCCTTCCTCGCTAATTCAGCGATGAGGGTGACACTTCCTCAGCCGTGCCGTGATGCAACCGCAATACGCGATCACAGCGGCGGGCAAACTCAAGGTTGTGGGTGACGATAAGGGAAGTGAGCCGGTACTCTTGATGAAGTCTTTGTACCAAAGCGAATACCATCTCGGCGGTACGGTTATCCAGGTCGCCTGTTGGCTCGTCCGCCATCAGGATTCCCGGACCTGTTACCAGGGCCCTGGCCAGGGCCACCCGTTGTTGCTCACCGCCGGAAAGTTCTCCTGCGCGATGATGGCTGCGGCTCTCTAATCCAACTTCCCGCAACCATACGCCGGCTTGCGCCATGGCTTTACGGTATGCGGTTCCTTGCATCAAGAGCGGCATTGCAACATTCTCCTGCGCCGTAAATTCCGGCAACAGGTAGTGAAACTGCCAGACAAAGCCGATGGTTTTGTTACGAAAATCAGCGGCCGCATCGTCTGTAAGTTTCGCTACGGGAATCTGGGCGCAGTATACGTCACCTGCGGAAGCACGATCAAGAGCACCAAGGATGTGCAACAAACTGCTCTTACCGGCGCCGGACTCGCCCACGATTGCCAGCATCTCTCCCTTCCTCACCTGGAAGGACAAGTTTTCAAAGAGCACCAAATCTGTTTGACCAGACTTGTAAACCTTTTTAAGTCCACTCACGCGAACGATTTCGGGCTGCAGACTTGCTTGTTCTATTGGATGCACCGGCCTGCCCCAATGGTGCAATCATCAGTATTTCCCAGCATTTTCAATGCCTTTCCATGCGCCTGATCAAGCCTGCCTATATAAACCCGTGTGACTAAAGTTAATCTCTAAAATTTCCCGTACGAAAGTTCTTGAGATTTCATTAAACTTCTTAATTCTTACTCCCAGCAACTCCTAGCCTGTCAACATCTTCCATCTGCTGCAACCATGAAAGCAATGAGGTCTTTCACTCATAGCGTAACGCCTCCGCCGGCAAAACGCGCGCTGCTGACCAGGAGGGATACAAAGTGGCAACAAACGAAATCAGCAGGGCCACCGCTGCAATCAACAGGCCATCAATGAGCCGGGGTGCAAAAGGGAGATAGTCAATGGAATAAACTTCCGCTGACAAGGCCACAAAATGGTATTTTGCCCCGGCTATGGCAACACCATAGCCCAGGATCAATCCAGCCACTGTGCCGATTACCCCTATCAGCACTCCCTGAAACATGAAAATCCCCCGGATCTGCCGACGTTTTGCGCCCATCGATATCAGCACGGCTACGTCTTTTGTCTTCTCCATCACCATCATGATGAGAGAGATCAGAATATTCAGGGCCGCGACAAAAACGATCAATCCGATGGTCAGGAATGTCACAACC
>JBARNL010000189.1:0-2703 GCA_049802955.1 Candidatus Angelobacter sp. | reverse complement strand
AGTGACATTGCCAATAAGATGGATATTGAAAGCAAAAAAAGCGCCCGCCGGGATGAAGGTCCCTGGCGGGCTTCTGTCTGGACCGTTGCCGGCATTTAGCTCTTGAGTTTCCTGCGTTCGCAGGAGGTTACGATTGCTGCTGGATCAACAGCGTCGCTGTCCACCTGCATTTCGGCGATCTTGCCCTCTTTATCGATCAGGAAATTCACGCGGCGGCCAATCTTATGTTTGTCATCGTACAGCCCGTATTTGCGGGTAACGTCTCCGCCCCAATCGCTCAGCAGCGGGAAGGTGACGTTAATCTTTTCCGCCCATGCGGCGTTGCTGAAGGGGCTGTCCATGCTAACACCCAGAACCTGGGTGTCTGCAGCTTCCAGTTTTTGCAAATTCGCCTGGAAGTTCTGCATCTGCTTGGTTCAACCACCGGTGAAGGCAAAGATATAAAACGCCAGTGCCACGTTTTTCTTTCCCTTAAAGTCGTGGAGTGAGACCTTGTTCTTATAGGTCTGGTCGGGCAAAGTAAAGTCGGGGGCCATATCTCCAACTTTCAATGCGGGCGCCGGAGGCGCTTCTTTTTTCTCTTCTTTCTTGTCGCTTTGCGCCAATAGACTGGTTCCGGCCGTCGGCCCCAGCAGCGCTAGCGTTCCCAACATCTGGACAGCGGTTCTTCTACGCATTAGTTCTTCCTCCGCATGAATACTGCACGGTAAGCCTAAATTCACCTTAAAGGAACGTCAATAGCAGATCATTGCACAAGAACCCAACCCTTACCACGGATAACACTGATTACACTGATTTACACGGATCAAAAAAGTTCAATCAGGACCATCTTTAAGTTTGTTAAATCCGTCCAATCCGTGTTCATCTGTGGTGAGATTTGCTTTTTTGTGCAAAACCATAGCAGATCATTGGGCCAGCAACCTTTAGCCGGACTGGGTGTTAGTATTTGGCGGAGATACTTTCCCATGAAAACGCTGGCTTGTTCGCTGATCTTTCTGGCGCTCACCGCTTCCGGTTCTGCGCAAATTTCTAGCACCCCCGCCGCAATCCAACTCAATACCATCTATGCCGGCGCCGATGGCAAGTTTGAAGCCGCTCCTGACACTGCCGTGATACGCATGGACATTGCTTCTCAGCAAGATACGTCGCGCGCAGCCTATGACCACGCGGCCATTGCGGTAGACCATGTGCGCCAGGTCTTGACCAGCAATGGCATTGACCTGAAAGCCGCGCAGTTCGGCACCTACCAAATGCAGCCAATGTACGACTGGAAAAATCCCAAGCACAAAGTCATCGGCTATCGCGTTTCCTCTGATGTCACGCTCAAGCTCCGCGACTTTAAAAAAGTCGGTATCATCACGGAGCAACTGGCAAACATTGAGGACACGCAGAACCAGTCAGTGAATTACACGCTGGAAGACATTGAACAGGCCAAAGCCAAAGCATCGGAAGATGCGCTTAAAAAAGCAAAAAATCAGGCAGCAGCCGTCGCCACTGCCGGCGGACGCACGCTAGGCGATCTCCTTTACGCCTCAGTGGACGTGAACCAGCAAAACCTCGTGCCCATCATGTACGCGAGGTCCGCTATGGCGCCCTCAACCGCACCGGCGCCACCTCCGCCACCCATGGCTGATTTCACTCCGCAGACCGTAACTATTGACGCGCATGTAAACGCGTTGTTTGCGCTCAAGTAACTGCTGGTGATCGCACACCACCATTTGGCCTGTTTGCTTATTCCTGGCCCTTATTCCTGGCCCTTATTCCTGACCCATGATCAGCGGCAAACCAGTCTTGGGATTGCCAATCACAATAATCTTGGCGTTGGGACTTTTGGCCAGCGTTTCCGTGGCCTCAATTCCTTTCCATTGCAGCAGTTGCGCGTTGATGCCCTGGGCCACGATCTGCTGGAAGTCGTGAATGCCCTGCGCTTCAATTCGCTTGCGGTCCGCTTCCTGGCGTTCTTTCTGCAGCCGGAAATTCATCGCCAGCGACTCCTGCTCCGCCTGCTGCTTGGTTTCAATGGACGCTCTCAGCGTGTGCGGAAGCGCAATGTCGCGCAGGAGCACGCTTTCCACCACAATCCCTCTAGGCTCCAGCGCGGCCTTCAACCCTGATTTGATTTCGTCTTCCACTTCTTTCCGTGAACTTGAATACAGCGTATTGGCGGAATGTCCGGCCGTGGTGTCGCGAATAATCGAACGCAGATTGGGGTCGATAATGGTGCGGGCATAATCCGGCCCTAGCTTGCTGTAAACGTCGGCGGCATGGCTCTGGTCCAGGTGGTAAATAAGAGAGGTGTCAATCTCCAGGTTCAACCCTTCCATGGAAGGTGTGGAAGTATGCTCTTCCTGCGCCTGCGTGCGTACGGAAAAAACGTGATTGGTTTTGAATGGAGAAACAAAATGGGTCCCGGCCGGCAGCGTTTCACCGGTTACACGTACGAAATACACCAGCACGCCTACGTTCCCCGGCGGAACGTACGCCACAGACGCCCACAAAAGGATAATGATAAACACCAGCCCCATCCCGGCCAGGATCGATGTGCCGGAAATTGACTTGGGATTTGAGCTGATAATTGTACTGCCCCCCTAATTTGAGACAGTAAAGTAGTGTCACACTTAGCAGGAAAGGAGCTAAGAGTGGCAAACAAGAGAGGGCCGGAGAGGAAGGGACCTGAGTTTTGGTCCGAGGCGGTAAAGCGAA
>JBARNL010000188.1:0-8634 GCA_049802955.1 Candidatus Angelobacter sp. | reverse complement strand
AGCTGGGCGCGGGCGAGAATCCGCTGCTGGTGAGCGTGCGCTCGGGCGCAAAGTTTTCCATGCCGGGGATGATGGATACGATCCTGAACCTGGGCCTGAACGATGAAAGCGTGAAGGCTCTGGCACGAAAGAGCGGCAATGAGCGTTTTGCTTACGACTCTTATCTCCGGTTGATCCAGATGTACGGCAACGTGGTCCTGGATATCCCCAAGGCTGAATTTGAAGAAGTGTTTGACGGGCAAAAGCACAAGCGCGGCGTGAAGATGGATACCGAACTTACGGCAGCCGATCTGCAAGAGGTGATTGCGCAATATAAAGAGGTCGTCCGTAAACATACAAAGCAGGATTTTCCGCAGAATCCGGTGGAGCAGCTGGTGGGCGCGCGCAACGCGGTTTTCCGCTCATGGAACAATGATCGCGCCAAGGTTTACCGCCGCATCAACAATATTTCTGACGATCTGGGAACGGCCGTCAACGTCCAAGCCATGGTGTTTGGCAATCTGGGCGAGACCAGCGGAACCGGCGTGGGCTTTACGCGCAATCCCGCCAACGGCGACAAGGAATTTTATGGCGAGTTCCTGATGAATGCGCAGGGTGAAGACGTGGTTTCCGGCGTGCGCACACCGGTACATATTCTTGAACTGCACAAACTGATGCCGCAGGTTTATGACCAGCTGCGCGACATTACCACGCGCCTGGAAAATCATTATCGTGACATGCAGGATTTTGAATTCACCATCCAGGAAGGCCGTTTGTATATGTTGCAGACGCGCAACGGCAAGCGGACTGGGCGCGCCGCTGTCCGCGTGGCTCTGGATATGGTGAAAGAAGGGTTGATCAAGCCGGAAGAAGCGATTTTCCGGGTTGAGCCGAACCAGCTTTATGACTTCCTGGTGCCCAGCCTGGACGAACGGGGCGGCGCAGTGGAAGTGATTGCAAAAGGTTTGCCGGCATCGCCGGGAGCCGCCGTTGGGCGGATCGTATTCACCGCGAATGACGCTGTGACAGCAGCAGGCACGGGAGCGCAGAAAAATCCGGTGATCCTGGTGCGCGGCGAAACTACTCCGGAAGATATCCACGGGATGGAAGTGGCTGCGGGAATTCTGACCTCACGCGGCGGCATGACGAGCCACGCTGCGGTGGTGACGCGCGGCATGGGCAAGTGCTGCATTGTGGGCGCGGGCGAGATTGAGGTAGACGAAAAGAAGAAGCAGATGCGCATTGGCGACCTGATTCTGAAAGAGGGCGACTGGATTTCCATTGACGGCATTTCAGGCCGGGTGATCAAAGGCCAACTTGGCACCGTACCCGCAAAGCCGGACGATCCCGATTTGCAAACGCTGCTGAAATGGTCTGAGCCGTTCCGCAAACTGGGCGTTCGCGCCAATGCGGATATTCCTCGCGATGCAGTTGCCGCGCGCAGCTTTGGCGCAGAAGGCATTGGCCTGTGCCGCACCGAGCACATGTTTTTTGCCGAAGATCGCATTGGGCACATGCGCGACATGATTCTGGCGAGGACGGAAGCTGACCGCAAAAAAGCCCTAGCCAAACTGCTGCCGGTACAGCGCGCAGACTTTGAAGGCGTGTTCAAGGCAATGGACGGCTTTCCGGTAACCATCCGCTTGCTTGATCCGCCGCTGCACGAGTTTTTGCCGCGCCGTGAAGAGCTGATGGTGGAGATTGCGCAGCTTGAAATTAAAGACCCGAATTCACCGCGGCTAAAAGAAGCGCATGAGCTGCTGCGCCGCGTGGAAGAGCTGCATGAATTGAATCCGATGCTGGGACATCGCGGCTGCCGCCTGGGAATCACCTATCCGGAAATTTCAGAGATGCAGGCACGGGCGATTTTTGAAGCCGCCGTGAATGTGCAAAAAGCCGGCATAAAAGTTTTCCCTGAAGTCATGGTCCCGCTGGTGGGCATGGTCAAGGAGATGGAGAACCAGGGCGCCATCATCCGGCAGGTTGCCGAGCAGGTTTTCAAAGAGAAGGGAACCAAAGTTGAGTACATGGTGGGGACGATGATTGAGTTGCCGCGCGCTTGCTCTGTAGCCGACCAGATTGCGTCCGATGCCGAATTTTTCAGCTTCGGGACCAACGATCTTACGCAGACGGCATACGGCTTTTCCCGCGACGATATCAGCAAGTTCTTGCCAGCTTATATTGAGCGCGGCATTTTGAAAAGCGATCCATTTGCCACCATCGATCAGGAAGGCGTGGGTGAGTTGATGCAGATTGCCGTAAAGAAGGGACGAAAGACGCGTCCGAACCTGAAGATTGGAATCTGCGGTGAACATGGCGGCGACCCTGCGTCAGTGGAGTTCTGCCACAAAATTGGATTGAATTATGTTTCCTGCTCACCCTACCGCGTGCTCACTGCGCGGCTGGCAGCGGCGCAGGCAGCGGCGGCGGAAGAGTTGAAGACCGAGGCTGGAAGAACGAAATAGGTTTTCTGTAATCCCGAACGCAGCGAGGGAAGCCTATTGCCACGTGATCCGCAATCCTATTGCCAAGTGATGCACACGGGTAATTGAGACTGTGACTGGTTCTTAGGGGAAATATATATTTTTGCGGAAGAGTTTGGTCACCATAGCGATCCCTCGCTGCGCTCGGGACAAGAAAAAGGTTACTGCACTCTTTGCAATCGCTCAATCAGCTTTTGCGCGAGGTTGTCTTCGGACTCTGACCACAACACCCGGCCGCTGATGCCGCAGTTCTTTTCCACGGCGCTGGTGAACGCGACCAATTTATGGACGTTGGCTTTGATGCGCTGTTCGAGCACGCTGGTATAGTCTGCTTCTTCAAAGAGGAAAGGAGCGTCCAGGCCGAAGTCAACAAGTATGTGGCCATTTTCCTGAAACGTGCCTTCTTCAAATTCAGTGCCGAAAGTGATGAACTTTACCGTTTGCGGACGCAGGACCCAGGTTTCGTCCAGCTCGCCTTCTTTGGTCGGCACCCAAAGGTCCCAAAGCACGTCCAGCTCGTAAGCGTTATCTTCGTGAAGAAATTCGGCGGCCAGCGCCAGACTTTGCTCAGGAGCGGCCCGGTTGTCAAAAGTTTCCTGAAAGATGATGGGCTGGTCCCAGGAGATGCTGCGGATGGCTAGATATCCGATGCCGGGACGGTCAGCAGAAAAAGGGAACTGCTTGAGCACGGAAAGCAGTCGAGGAAGCATTTCCGGTTCCTGAAAGCTGGGGAACCAGATACTTAGATAGAGACGGTCAGCCATAAGCTTGGAATATTGTAATCTGATATGTAGTTGCGATTTAACCGCGAGCCTTGGGGCAACGGAACCGAATCACATCTCGCCCCACAGCAGCTATCTTGTTAGATTCAAGACTTGGATACACAGATGCGAAAGTCGCCGGTTTTACTCATCACAGGTTTTCTGGTTTTGTTTTCGAGCGTGTTCTCCGCTCGCGCGCAACAGCCTGCGGAAAAGAAGCCTCTCATCGAAACGCCTTCCATGCGGTTTGCTGCGGCCAAGAACGTCTTTATCACTCGGACGCACGGGAGCCGGATTCCGCTGGATGTGATCAGGTCCACAATGGAAGGGTGGGAGCGGTTTACGTTCGTCGAAACGCCGGATAAAGCCGACCTTATTATTGAAATTGCTTCCACCGGGGATTCAGGCGTCCAGGTCTCAACTTCGTCCAAGGTTTCGGCAGATACCGGACACGAGGAGAAGTCCAGTTCAACCAGTAAAGATATCTCTCCCACCGAGATTAAGATGACTGTTTTTGACTCACGCAACAAGCGCCCGCTGTGGGCTGCGACTGAGAGCGTGAAGTTTGCCGTGAAGGAGAAGGGCAAAGAGAACAAACTTGTGGACGCCGCCGAGCGTCTGGCCTCGAAATTTCATGACCGGTTGGAGCCGCCGTCGGCCAGGTAAGCAGCACGCTGCAATTCCACCTAGGTCAAAAGTTGTAGATGTAACACAAAAGATCTACAGTAAAAAAATACAGTGTTCATGCGGGTAAATCGCACAACCCCGCTCAATGTAGCTGAATCTTACTCGCTATTGTGCGCCACTCAAGCTCCCTTGTTCGCAGAGGGGCGTCCGCCTTCGTCGTACTACTTCTGTTCGTTGTAGCAGTACCTGTACGCAGTAACGCCCAAGCCTCCACCCAAGGCCAATGGTCAGCGGTAGCCAATTGGCCCACCCGGGCTGTTCACGCCACTTTGCTTCCGGATGGCCGCGTATTCTTTGTTTCTTATTACGCGGAATCTTTGCACCCAAATATATGGGACCCAGTGAGCAATACGTTTACGGCAACGGCCTCTTCATCGTACGCACTTTTCTGTGCCGGCCACACCACGCTAGCTGATGGACGTGTGTTTATTGCCGGTGGTCACATTGCGGACTACACGGGATATCCGCATGCCGTGATTTTTAATCCGGCAACCAACGGATTTACAACGCTGCCGGACATGAACACCGGCCGCTGGTATCCGACGGTGACAACGTTGCCGAATGGCGACGTGCTGGTGGTTTCCGGAGACATCAATGCAAATACAAATGTGGATGCGCTTCCTCAAGTTTTTCAAATGTCCACTAAGACGTGGCGAAATCTGACTACGGCGCAACTGTCTCAGCCGCTTTATCCCAATATGCTGGTGGCGCCGAACGGCAAGGTATTCAACGCCGGGCCAGCGCGGCAAAGCCGCTACTTGAACACAGCCGGGACAGGCGCATGGAGCAATGTTGCGGTATTGAACTTTGGTGGCGTTCGCGATTACGGTCCAGCAGTGATGTATGACGCGGGCAAAGTCCTGGACGTCGGAGGCTCCGATCCGCCAACTGCCACGGCCGAAGTCATTGACCTGAACGCGGCGACTCCTGCCTGGAAATTCACCAGCAGCATGCATTTTCCTCGCCGCCAGCACAATGCAGTCATCCTTCCGGATGGAAAAGTGTTTATCGTTGGTGGAAGCAGCGCAAGCGGTTTTGATACGTCTACATCGCCAGTGCTGCCTACCGAAATGTGGGACCCCGCTACAGGACAGTTCACCGTGATGGCCAATATTGCCGTCTATCGGGGTTATCATTCGACGGCGCTGCTGCTGGCGGATGGACGGGTCCTCTCTGCCGGAGGCAACGTTGGTGGTCCAAACGCTCAAGTATTTTCGCCACCTTATCTTTTTGCCGGCGCGCGGCCCAGCATTACTTCTGCTCCAGTCAGCGCCGGTTATGGGCAGACTGTTTTTATCGGTTCGCCCGATGTAGCTTCCATCAGCAAAGTAACGTTGCTGCGGCAGGCGTCTGTTACGCATACCAACAGCATGAGCCAGGGTTTTCTCTCTTTGAGCTTCACCAAAACCAGCACAGGACTGAACGTCACCATGCCGGCAAACGCAAACCTGGCGACGCCCGGCTATTACATGCTCTTCCTCCTCAATGGCTCGGGCGTGCCATCTGTCGGCAGCATTATTCAGATTTCAGCGACGGCCCCATCAGTGGGGACCGTCACGGGTAAAGTTACTAATACCGCAGGCGCTCCGATTGCAGGCGCATCCGTTTCTTCCGGCGGCAATGGCGCCATTACCGGCTCTGACGGCGGCTACACATTGCAGGTCCCCGGCGGAACATCAACCCTGACGGCAGCGCTTGCCGGATATCAAAGTGCTTCAGAAAGCGTAACCGTCACAGCGGGACAAAGCACGCAGGCGGCAACTTTGCAAATACAGCCCGTGAATCCCGGCAATGTAACCGGCACGGTGGTAAATGGAAGTGGCCAGGGTCTTTCCGGCGCTACAGTCTCAGCCGCGGGGCTGAGCACAACCACCGCAGCGGACGGCAGCTATGCGCTGAATAATCTGCCGGCGGGACAAACAACCATCAACGCTTCTCTTACCGGATTCCAATCAGGTTCGGCCACGGTAACCGTTGTTGCCGCAACCACAACGGCTGCTCCGGCCATCACTCTGGTTTCCGGAAGTGGATCGATTACCGGCAGTGTAAAGACCACAGCGGGCGCAGCGATTTCCGGCGCATCTGTAGGCTATGGCGGCGGCACTGCAACAACCGACGCTAATGGAAATTACACCCTCACCGGAGTTCCGGTTGGAACAGTCCAACTGGTCGCCTCAGCCAGTGGTTTCCAAAGCGTGACCCAGAGCGTCACGGTCAGCGGCGGGGCCACAAGCACGGCAAACTTTACGCTCGCGGCCGGCGCTGCCACTGGTACCGTGACGGGCAAAATAACCAATGCTTCCAGCGGCGCCATCGTTACAGGGGCCACCGTAAGCTGGAGCGGCGGATCAACCGCCAGCAACACCAGTGGGATTTATACACTCTCAAACGTGACTGCTGGAACGCAGAACATTACCGCCGTCAAGACGGGTTACTTGTCACACACGCTCGCCGTCGGTGTAACTGGGGGCGCAACCAGCACTCTCAACATTCCCATTGCAACCGCGGGAAAGATTTCGGTGAAAGTTGTCACGTCGGGCGGGGCAGCGGTTAGTGGCGCAACCATCACGATCAAGGGAGGCGTGATTGCAACCACTGTCTCCGGATCCAGCAGTTCCACAGGTTTATTTACTACCAACTGGATTCCGGTGGGCACGTACACGGTTACGGTTGCGAAAAGCGGTTTTACCACGCAGACCAAGACTACATCGGTTTCCAGCGGTGTAACCACATCGCTCACGTTTACCGGATTCTAGGAGAGACACAATGAAAAGCGGCCTAAATACCAATTTGCTGATGATCGCTGCCATCGTTGCTTTCCTGGCTTCATGTCTCGGACAAAGCGCGGCAGCGCAGACCTATACTGTCACTGATCTGGGCACTCTACGCGCCGGCAGCGCTCGCATACACGGAGTAAATGAATCCGGTCAAGCCGTCGGCGCTTCAGGACATCCGCACGGCGCGGACACACACGCATTTTTCTGGCAGAAGCAGGGCGGTATTCGCGATCTGGGTACATTGCCTGGAGGCGATTACAGCTCCGCTTTTGCCATCAATGATTCCGGCGTTGTGGTAGGCACTTCAAACACGTCAACCAGCATGCACGCCTTTTCCTGGACTACAACTCAAGGGCTTACCGATCTAGGGACTTTACCGGGCGCTAATGCCAGTTCAGCGCTTGCCATTAACAATCCGGGCCAGATTGCAGGCAGTTCCGGCGGACATGCGGCTCTGTGGTCCGGCGGCAGCATTCAAGACCTGGGCACGCTCGGCGGCGCTACCAGTGAAGCGCATGGCATCAATAATCTTGGTGCCGTTGTCGGGGTTTCTGACACCAGCTCTGGCCCGCACGCTTTTTTATGGCAAAACGGTGCTATGCAAGACCTTGGCCTTCTTTCTGGCGATACCAGCAGCCGCGCCGACCATATTAATGACAGCGGAACGGTCGTCGGGGCGTCTGAAGGCAGCGGTGGCGTTCGGGCTTTCGTCTGGACCAGCGCTGCCGGAATGCAGCCGCTGGGTTCTGACGGAGTTTATAGCGAAGCGTTCGATATCAATAATGCGGGCCAGGTGGTTGGCGAATTTGCAAGCTCGCTCGGAACCAGGGCATTCCTATGGACCAGCCAGGCTGGCTTGATCGATTTGAATACAAAAGTCACCAACCTGCCGGGCGACGTAGTGCTGATCGGAGCTTTTTCCATCAATGAAAAAGGCCAGATCGTCGCATTCGGATTGAAAAATCCCAACGTTAGCCAGCACCAGGAAGTGACGGCGGATAGCCACGTCCATGCTGGGCCTACGCGGGTATTTCTGCTGACGCCGCAGTGAGACTGCCGCCGACGCTAGAGCTTGCTAAGCCATAGGTCCGCGCAAAAGGTTCACTGCGCATAAAGTTGTGCGGCGGCCAAAGCGCCGCCGCACAATGACGTATAAGTCGCGCATGTTAGGCGGACGCACCAGCGAACAATGGATCGCGCAATACGCAAGCAGCCATACTCATCCGGTCAACCGGTTCTGCCATTGCCTTCGCAGTCCACTGATCGTGATCTCGCTGGCGCTGGCAGTGGGCGCCATTTTTTATCGTCCGCTCTGGATGCTTGCCGCCGGACTCTTCGTCTTTGGCTGGCTTTTGCAGTTCATTGGCCACGCCTTTGAGCACAAGCCACCGGAGTTCTTCCAGGACTGGCGCTTTCTGCTGGTTGGCGTGCGCTGGTGGTGGGCCAAGATGCGCGGCAGAGCGTAAGAGATCGCATGCTCTTCTTACACCTCGTACTACATACATAATCAGCTTGACAGCAAACCTGAGCGCAGCAAATACTTTCATCTGTCCACGCCGCTAGCACTCTTACCCCTTGAAGAGATTCGGCTGAAAGGGCCTATCTTGTAATAGCTACCCACCTAAGGCTGCGTCCCGCCTAGTTGTGCATCAGTCTTCTCCGGTGCTGTTCTCAATGAATCGGGCCAAGTAAGCAGCGACTAATCCACCGGGTTGAGGATTTATGAAAGAGTTCGCTAATGTCCTTTTCTCCCTCCTTTTTGTATTGTGCAGTTTTCTTTTTTCGCGTCCGGCGTTCTCTCAGGATGGTTCGCCTAACGGGAGCTGTTCGTTCCAAACACTGCATCTTCCAGGCAATGCGAACGGCTTCGACTCAGTTGAAGGTATTAATGACATTGGGGCGATCGTCGGGAACGTTGCCGACGCCAATGAACAACTTTCTCATGGT
>JBARNL010000187.1:0-5532 GCA_049802955.1 Candidatus Angelobacter sp. | reverse complement strand
AGTCACACGTTGTCTTTGTCTATCACCTCGCCTATTTCAAACTGCTTCGGCAGTTTTCTTATCCCGGTGAGGGCTGGGGACTGGCATCAAGGGGCAATGAGCTTTTTATGAGCGACGGCACAGCCGAGATCCGCGTGCTCGACGCCACGACCTTCAAGGAAAGACGGCGTTTCACCGTCCGCTATGGTGCTTCTTCCATTGATCAGTTGAATGAACTGGAATTTGTTGAAGGCGAACTCTTCGCCAACATCTGGCAGACGGACCGTATTGCCCGCATCTCTCCGCAAACAGGCAAAGTGCTGGGCTGGATCGATCTCGCCGGCCTGCTCAGCCCTATCTATCTCCGCAATGAAGGCGCAGTGCTGAACGGGATTGCCTACGATTCAATTCACAAGCGCTTGTTCGTTACCGGCAAATTGTGGCCGAAGGTTTTTGAGATCCAGTTGGCGCCGAAAGCGGCGAAACCCCGTTAATAGACGCCAACCAAACAGGCGTATTGCCGCTGGCCGGCAGGCTGATCAAAAAACTTTCAGAAGGTAAACTTCACTCCGAACTGTGCTGCAAAAGGCACTCCCACTGTGGTGCCTGGCCCAAAGAAATCGCCCAGCGCGCCGCCTGGTTTTTTCAATTGATTCAAACTCGTGATGGGCTGTACAGAGGAGCAATCGGCATTTAGGCAAAGATGCGTGACGTTCCCTGCCTCAACCTCTCCGGCTGGCACGGGCAGCGCTCCAATGTCACTCACAAAGTTATTGCCGGGATTAGTGCGGTTCAGCAGATTGAAGAATTCCACAAATGGCCGGATGGATGCCCGCTCACCTAACCTGAAGTTGCGGCTCACCCGCATATCAATCTGGGCAAATGGCGTACCGCGAAATTCGTCGAGCGTTGTCTGCTGTCCGTTCACTACCGCGCGATCATTTGCGACTCCATCGCCATTGATGTCCACTGAGGTTCCCAGCGTGTACGGGCGTCCACTTTCAAATTGTGAGAGCGTGCTCAATTCAAATGCTCCCGGCATATGCAGCGTTCCAGCGAGCACAAACCTGTGCCGCACGTCTTCTCCGGAAGGCCCGTGATCTCCCGGACCGAACGGATTAGTCACGCTGGTGACGCCGTTAACATAGTCAAACAGCTCTCCCACATTCGCGCCCCACGTGGTGGCATTTGCCAAGGTATAGTGAGCCGTTAGATCGAGCCTTTTGGATTGGTGATTCAAGGCAAAGGAAATGCCATCGTAGCTGGAGCGGTTATCGGTCCGAAAGACTGAGATATCCGGCGCGGTACTGGGCAAAGTGGCATTGGGCGCATTGATCGGGTCTTGGGCCACGTACTCATAGCGCCGGTACTGATGAACACCCTGCTGATGTTCGTAATTGACGTTCAGCCGCCACGCCTTGGTTATTGCATGCTCCACGCCTGCGCTGAACTGTATGGCATAAGGCGAGTGGTAGCGGGGATCGATCAGCGCCCCTTGTTCCCCAGGGCCAAGCAGAGTGGAAACGCCGGGGGTGACCGCGCGAAAAGCGTCCACCCATCCGTTCTGCGCCAGATCGTTGAAGTAAATACCTGCTCCCGCGCGGATCACAGTGTTTCCGCTGGAACCGGGCGAATAGGCAAAGCCAAGCCGCGGCGCAAACGCCTTGCGGTAATCATGCGGGACGCCCTGCGGCAGGCCGAAAGCGGTTGGAAGATTGAGCGCCGCCACAGTTTGCACGGCGGGATTGTCGCGCTGGTCGCCGCCATTGGAGTTGAAAAGCCCAAACGTGGTGTCATAGCGCAGGCCGTAATTCATCGTGAAGTTCGGGCGTATGCGCCACGAATCTTGTGCGTAAAATCCCAGCCGCTGCACGTTCTGGGCAAAGCGGCCATTGCCGCCGAATTCCGTCTGGTTCGCCGGATCAGCCAGGTCCACTGCCAGAGTGCCGGGATTTGCAAGATAAAAACTTGGATCATTTGGCAGAGTGAATAAAGTCTCTGGATTGTCGGAAAGCCGTCCGCTTAACACAGGTTCATGAATGAAATTGATTCCATACCGCGGCGCGTGCGGTCCCTTGGACTGCGAAATGTCATAGCGGAACTGATATTTCTGCTGGTCACGATTAACCGGAAATGCCGTGATAGGAGTAACAAACTGGTTATCGCCGAAAGTCTCAAACCCAGACGTGGTAAGGACCGTGGTGCTGAACGGGAAAGCCAGGCCAAATCCCAAATTTGAATTGCGAACTTTCACGTGGTGAAAATCGCTCGCCTGAAAGACAAAATTACCGATCAGCTCTGGCGTAAATTCCATCTGGTTGCTGAGCAACAGGCTGTAATAGTGTGAAGTGGTGGTAAAACCTGTAGAAGGCAGAGCGCCTTCATGGACCAGGTCATTCTTGGTGTCATTCAGGTCAAACGCGCCGCGCAGAAACCAGTGGGAGCGGTCAGACTGGCTGAAGTCGACTCGCGTCGAAAATATTGAGTCATGAAACGGCGTGCTGACCGATGCCGGCACAGGAATGGAAGTAACTCCGGGAATCTGGCCTGATGAAGCAAGCTGTGCCAGCGCATTGAATTGGTCCAGGCTCTGTGCGCTATAACCTACGCTGGCATCTTCATTCACGTATTCCAAAGATGAAAAGAACCACAGCTTGTCTTTGATTAACGGACCGCCGATTGTTCCCACATAGTTCTGCCGCGAAAATGGCTGCTTCGGATTTGGCTCAGGATTGTCCAGCTCGTTGCGCGCATTCAAGCTTTCATTGCGGAAGTATCCAGCGGCTGACCCGTGCCAGTCATTGGTTCCACGCCGCGTGCTGATGATGACTGAGCCTCCATTTGTGCGGGACGTATCGGCATCGAATTGTGCCGTGCGCACCGTAAACTCCTGCATCGCGTCCACGGAATAATTCTGCAAAAAGCCGCCGATGAAGTCGTCATTATTGTCGCCGCCGTCCACGGAGAGATCCACATTCAGTCCGGAACTGCCGCCAAAAGAAACAGCAGTTATCCGCGCCTTGGTTGGATCGGAAGGCTCAACAGGTTCGGTCATCGGCGCAAGGTATGCGATGTTGGCGAAGCTGCGATGCGCCAGTGGAAAGTTTTCAAGGTCTTGCAATCCGATCGTGGTCTTCACCACGCTGCTGGAAGTCTCAATCGGTTGTGCGGTCAGAGATTCTCCAGCGCCTTGCACTTTCACCGTTTGCTGCACCGCGGCAGGTTGCAGTCTGATGTTCATGGATGGGATTGAATTTACAGCCACCCTAACCTGACCGGTTTGGGAGGCAAAGCCGGCAGCGTCAACCTTTACTTCATACTCGCCCGGTGGTAGCGACTCAACAGTGAATTCTCCCAGCTTGCTTGTTTTCACTGTTCTGCTCAGGGGATATGTTTTGGCTGAAACGGTCACTGTGGCCGCAACAATCCGTGCACCACTGGCATCTGAAACCGTCCCCACCAGGGCGCCCTCAGGGCTTTGCGCTCGCATTAAGCTGCCACATGCAAAAATGAAAAGCAGGAAGCCTGCCATGACCTTCATCTTTTGCTCCATCCAGATTTGTTGCCTATCATCAGAGTGACCGTTGCAGAGAGCCCGATTATTCACTGCCGGCGCTGAACCTCTTCTTTTTTCAGAACGCTTCCGCATGGTTCACCCAACGTTCGATACAGCTCCGTGCCAATCAGCGTACTCGGTTTGTGTTCTTACTACCCGCGTTAGTATGTAGGCATTTCTAGTCTGTTGTTGGGGCTTAGGGCGGCGGTGCGACGGATTCAAATTCTGCTTCCCCCTCTGATAAAGTGTCATTGTCTCCTTCAACAAGGGACTTCCAAGATATGTGGCTGAAACGGCAATTCGGGACTCGCGTGTCCGCCCTGAAGCAGTTGGGGAGCCTGGAGTCGGAGTTGATGGAGCGAGTATGGGACCGCGGCGAATTCAGCGTCCGGGACCTGCATCTGGAGTTCGCTACCCGGTTGGCGTATACCACGGTGATGACCACGCTCGACCGTTTATACAAAAAAGGTCTGTTGACTCGCCATAAGGTGGGCAAAGCTTTCCATTATGCCGCCGCCTTTACTGAAAAGGAATATCAGGAGCTGCTTACGCAACATCTGTTTGGCATGGTCCTGACCGATAGAACGAATAACAACTCTGTGCTCTCCTGCTTTGTGGATGCTGTCGGCGAGGCCGACAAAGAAATGCTGGACAAGCTGGATCAACTGGTAAAGGCTAAGCGTCGCGCGCTGCGGCGGCCGGAGTAAAGCGATGTTTTACCTGCTCTCCATCTCGCTGTGTTGCGCAATTTTGTTCATAGTCTTTGCAGGGACATCGATGCTGTGCATGTGGGCTTGCCGCCTTTCCCGGCCCGCAATCTCCTCCCTTGCTCCGGCCACAGTTGCCAACCTGCTATTCACAATCCGCATACTACCAATGCTCATGGCGTCACTGGCGACGTTTGGGTTCGTTCTTCCGGCCTTGCTGAAATTTGAGCCGCGTTCAACCAGCGAACTTGTGAGATGGCCATTACTGGGATTGGCGATTCTGGGCGGCTCGCTGCTCATCATGATTCTGGTCCGGGCAGCAATCACCCTTCACTCGACAAGGCTGGTGGCGGTGAACTGGCGCCGGTACTCTAAACGATTGCTTCTGGAAGATATCGACGTTCCCGTTTATTGCCTGGACGGCGCCGCTCCCGGTTCCGTGTTGGCGGTGCTTGGGTTTTTCCGGCCAAAGATATTCGTGTCACGGCAGGTTTTGGATACGCTTACACGGGCTGAACTGATTGCGGCAGTGGAACACGAGCGGGCCCATGTTACTTCATTCGACAACCTCAAACAGTTGGCCGTGAAGCTAACGCGTCTGCCCAATTGGCTGAATCTTTCCGGCGTGCCGGACTCCGCCTGGACAAACGCTTCTGAAATCTCCGCCGACGAAACTGCTCTGGCATCTGGAATCTCGGTCCTGGACTTGGCAAGTGCGTTGATCAAGGCGGCGGGCCTGAGCACCCATCCTGTCGTTAGTAAGGCAGTGGCCGCGTCCCACCTTGTGCCCATTGAATCTGGATCTTGTTTGCGAGCGCGAGTGGACCGCCTTTATGGAATCATGGAAGGTGATGAGCCTGCGCGGCGCACGCCTTTGCGAAACAACATGAGCAAAATGGCAGTTCCGCTTGTCCTGGCCATCATCGCTTATGCCGTCTGCATCAATACAGCACTTCCCTGGGTCCATGAAGTACTGGAAGCGCTTGTCCGCTAGCGATCGCCCGCTCTTTTTCAACAAGCCCGACGAGAAATATGCGAAAACATGCGCGACCGCGTTTTTCTAAGTAAAATTAAATAGTGTTTTCGAGCATTGGGAAAACTGAAGCCGAAAACTCTAATTTCTCGCATGAAGCCATTGTTCAATGTCGTTGTCTCGATCGGCCTTTTCGCGCTTTCCATTAGCGCACTTGCTGCCGACGCCTCAGTGCTCAAGCCGCCTCGCGGAGCCGCGGGAGCTATAGTGATGTTTGAAGACCTGCAATGTGCGGATTGCTCCAAGCTATATCCGGT